>CAZXNP010000164.1:0-5306 GCA_964642035.1 uncultured Anaerolineales bacterium
ACACTCTCTCGAGGCCAACACTTGCGAAGCCAACCAAGGTCACGGTCTCGAAGTCGCCTCCGACACCGGCGGGAGCACCGTGACGTTGCGGCGCAACAAGTTCCTCGACAACGAGGACCCGGATGCCTCAGACATGGCGGCCGCGGTGGCCATCGACGCCAACGTGCAGCTCGAGTTCGACGACTCGAACGCCGCCTCGGGCAACGAGCTCAACGGCATCGCCATTGTCGACGGCGATGTCACCACCAGCCGGTCGCTGTCACCCAGCAAGCTGCCGTTCTTGGTTCTTGACGACATTCTCGTACGCGACGGCGCCACCCTGACGGTGAATCCGGGAACGATTCTCAAGTTTGCCCGGGATCAGAAAATCAACGCCGACCGGAGTGGCGCCCTGGTCGTCAGTGGCACGGCGGGGGAGCCGGTGATCCTGACTTCCCTTGCCGACGATGCCGCCGGCGGCGATTCCAACCCGGGCCAGGGCGCCCGTTCGCCCAACGCCGGCGACTGGACTGGAGTGACCTTCATGTCTAGTAGCAAGGGCGGCAGCATCGACCACGCGTCCATTCGATTCGCCGGTGGCGGCGGTGACGAGGCGGTGCGCATGGCCGTTGCCGGCGTATCCCTGCGCGACTCAGAGGTCACCGATTCTGGCGAGACTGCCGTCTTGCTGGAGGATGTGCCCCGGGGATCATCCGACCCCGTCGAGATACTCAACAATCACCTGGCCAACATCAACGGCGACGGCGTGAGGGCCACGGCCCGGGATGGGGCCACCCAACCGGACATCCGGGACAACGAGGTCGAGGGTGCCCGCTTCGCCTTCTCCGTGGACGCCAACGTCGCCCCCCGCCTCGGCGGCAACGTGGCCACGGACAACCTGGTGAACGGCATTGCCATCAATGGCACCCTGAGCATTCGCCGGACTTGGGAGGCGGGGGAGCTGCCATGGGTCCTGGACGGGGCCGTGGCGGTCTCCTCCAGCGGTTGGCTCGAGATCGAGGATGGGGCCGTGATCAAGGCCCGCCCCGACGCGGAGCTATCGGTGTCCCGCGGCCGGTTGATCGTGCCGAAGACGGGCGGCGGCGACAGGCCCGTCACCTTCACTTCAGTGCGCGACGACACCGCCTGCGCCGCCCCAGGGGTGTGCGACAGCACCAGCGACGATACTCCAGCCGCCCGGGGTGATTGGAAGGGCATCACCATCCTTAGCACCGCCGACCCTGCCACCTTGAGGAACGTGAGGTTGCTTTACGCCGGTGGCGACGATCATGCCCTGCTCCTCGACGCGTCAAGGAGCATCTTGACCGAGTCGGTAATTGCCCTGTCCGGCTCCGATGGCCTGGCCGTAAATCGGGGCCGGGACGTTGTCGTCACCAACAACGTGTTCCGCCGGAACAATGGGGTCGGGATCAATCTCGACCAAGAGGCCGGCGGTACTTTCACCGGCAACATTCTGACCCAGAACATTCGGTCCTTCGTCCACGAGTCCAGCAACCCGACGGTCACGGGCGACAACGTCGCCGTCGGCAACACCCACGACGCCATGCTCTACTGCGCCGACGTCAGCGTCGACACCACGTGGCGTAACGACCTGGCCCGCGAGGTCAAGGTCAACTGCGGCGTAGAGGTCGACAGCGGCACCCTCACCGTCGAGCCCGGCTCATTGCTCGAGTTCGACCGCGGAGCTGCCATGACGGTGCGCTCCCGCCTCGAGGCCGAGGGCGTTGTTCTGTCGGCGAGCAGCCCGGAAGCTCCACCAGGGTCATGGAAGGGGGTTACCTTCGGCCGCCAGAGTCAAGGTCTATCCCGGCACAACCTGTTCATTGCCGCTGGCTCGAGCAGCCGGGGCGCCCTGCACATCGAGAACACCGCGGTAGTAGCCCTCTACAACACCATCCTTCGCATGGACCGCACGGGGCTGTCGGTGGCTGAGGGTGCCGACCCGGAGATCAGGGGCAACCTCATCCGGGATATTGAGGGCTCCAGTTCGGCCGCCGTGCGCATCAGCGATGAAAACAGCGACCCTGACATAAGCAACAATCTCCTGACCAACTCCGACTACGGGGTTTACACAAGCCGTGGCCAGCCCAAGGTGCATGGCAACGACCTGTCGAACATCCTCCGCGGAGGCGTCGAGAACCGCACCCGGAGCAACTGCATCAACGCCCAGAGCAACTGGTGGGGCCACCCATCAGGGCCCATGGATACTACCGATGAGGGCACCGATTGCGGCCCCGGCCTGAACGAGGACGGTCAGGGGGTACCGGCTGGGCGCTACACCGACTACTCGAACTGGCTGACGTCGAAGCCGCCCGCCGCCCCGGTCATGGACCTACCAATGTGCGGCGTCACGAATGCGCGGGATCAGGCCGTGTCGGGCCGATCGAGCCCCGGGGCCGAGATCCACATCTTCGACGGCGAGCGGGACGTAGGCCAGGTCCAGACGGGGGCCGACGGCCGCTTTGAGACGACGGTGCAGCTGGGGCGAGGATCCCACCGCCTCAGTTTCGAGGCCCGGGCTCAGGCCGGAGCCACTGCCCTGGTGAGCCCTCGGACGGGCTTCCGCCCCATAGAAGTGGACGACACCATCATCATCGACCCCGCCGGCATCCGGTTCGAGTACGGTCCGGGGCGGAGCCGCCGGATGCAGCCCTTGCGCAGCGCCGCCGGCTGCGCCACGGGCTGCGGCGGCCGGACGAGCGGCCGAGTTGAGCTCCCCCCCGGTGAGGCCGTGGTGGTGAGCGCTCCGATCACCGGCCGGCCGTCATCCGTCGAGTTCGTTCAGGATGGTGCCGCCCCGCAACCCATGACCGATCGGGGCGGCGGCGTGTGGTCCACCTCAGAGTTCGTACCGATCCAGGGCTCATTCCAGATTCGGGTCAACGGCGCCAACCCCGTTGAGTGCTTCGGTTACGTCTACCCCGGCGGCGGGGGCTTCGTCTTCTCCGACAGCGGGTCCACCGGCGACCCGATTCGAACCGAGGACTTCGAGGGCGCCGCCCAGGGCTGGCGCACTGAGCCACCGTGGGAGATAACCGACGAGGAAGCCCACGGCCCCGGGCACAGCATCACGGACAGCCCCGGCGGCAACTACAACAACAACACCGACACGTCGGTGTACCTGCCGGGGCCCCTGGATCTCTCGGAGGTGCCGTCGCCCCAGATCACGTTCTGGCACAAGTTCCGCTTCGCCCCTCGGGACTACGGCTCCTTCGAGGCCCGCCTGGCCAGCAGCAGCACCTGGAAGCGGTTGGTCAAATACGAGGGTGTGACGGCGGGTTGGACCGATACGAGCATCTCCCTGGACGACTACGCGGAAGAGACCAAGGTCTTCCTCCGCTTCAGGATCAAGTCCAACGACAAGGACACCGACGACGGGTGGCACATCGACGACGTGGTAATCGGCCCCGGGGGCCGTCTCAACCGGCGGTACGACGAGGGCGAGCCCGTAATCGAAGGCATGGAGGTGCTCCTGGAGCAGAGGAACCTGGTTGTCGGCACCTGGGAGGAGTGGAACCCGCTGCCCACGGGGCAGTCGAACCCCCAGGTCACCGACGCCGCCGGGCGCTACGGCTTCTACAACCTGCCCCCGGGGGAGTATCGCATCCGGGTGGGAGGCATTGCCCGGAGCCCGATCCTGGCGGTGTGGAACGGCACCTTCGAGTACCGCATGCCAGTGGCCGGCACCAAGCCAATCTACCTGCCGGTGGTTGCCAACAAGGATCACATCACGGAGTAGTGTCCCGGGGAGGCCCAGGGTAAGCGGCGGCACCCCGGGGATGGCGAGGGAGGGATCATGTTCGACCTTCACACCAACCGGGGACCCCGTAGGGGCATTGGCGTCGCGTGGCTGATTGTGGCGGCGCCCTTCCTCTGGGCCGCCCCGGAGCTCCATGCCCCCGGCCCCCACTCTCATGTGGGCAGCACCGCCTTCGAGGCGCCACTCAGTCACCCCCTCGCGCATCACCCCGCTCAGCAGGAGGAGGTGCAGCTGTTTCTGCCCGCCGCCCTGAACCAAGTTGTGCAGTCGGCGATTCCGGGCGTGACCCCCCTGCCGCCGACCCCGGGCCACGGCGACGCCACCAGCACTCCCACTCCAGGCCCCTCGGGCACCGGCACTGTCATTGCCACGGCCACCGCGACAGGCACCGTCGCTCCCCCAACAGCCACGGCCACGACGGCGCCCCCGACGCCCACGGCCACCGCCACCCTGGTGCTGCAGTGCACCAACCTGCTCAGGAACGGAGACTTCGAGCTCGGCCCCCAGGCTTGGGACCTGACGGTCACCGGGCAACGCCAGGCGCCATCCAAGGCCATCCAGAAGGGGTCTCGGGTGCCAGTTCCACCCCACGGCGGCGAGTGGCTGGCTTGGTTGGGCGGCGCGAACGAGTCCTTCTACGACCTCGCCTCGTCGGGACTGACCGCCTACGAGCCCAGGGACGTCGTATCCGCCACCCTTGGTTTCCACGTGGCAATCATCACGGAGGAGGTGTCGAACAGGCGCCCGAACGATGAAGCCCGGTTCATGGTCGAAGGCGATCGCCGCAACGTGAGGGTCGAAGGCACCGGCGTCTCAGAGGAGAACTTCCGGACTCAGCGCACGTGGGAGGCCAAGTCAGTTGACGTGACTGCCCTTCTGGCCACCGATGCCGCCCGGCGGCTACACGTAGAGGTGGAGACCGATAGCTCCGCCCGCACGTGGTTCTATTTCGACGACCTGGTCCTCATCGCCTGCGTGGCCCCAGGAGGACCGTAGGCCCTTTCCCAAATTGACGACGGCCGGAAGATAGACCGCCGTCTTGGCCCCGGGGGTACTGTCCGGAGTAGGTTCAGGCGCCACGGAAGTCGCGGTTGGGATCGCGTCGCCCCCGCAGCCGATGTAGTCGGTGCTCACAACCATGTCGTCGAACCAAATGGCATTGCTGCGGCCCTGTTCACGGCCGTCCGCGGCAGAAATGTAGTGCTGCAGCCAGGCCTTGTTGAGCTCGAGGTCGGCCGCGTCTCGCCAGTGCATTTCGGTCTGCCGTAGCGCGAGATTGCCGTCCACCCAAAAGGCCATCTCACCGTCGCCACGACCGGGGCTGTTCAACCGCATCATGAGCTCGAGACACACCCACCGGCCCCGGGGCAGGACTACTGGCGCCTCAGGCCGAAAGTGGTTGCCCCAACAGCACTCCGGGCCCGCGGCGCAGGGCATGTCCTTGGCGGCGCACTGGTCGCACAGTGTCCGGGCGAACTCGCCGCTGCAGTAGCCGCCGCGATCGCACTTCATCTCCGGGTAGTAAGTGTAGAAGAAGAGCTCCCGC
>CAZXNP010000165.1:0-5302 GCA_964642035.1 uncultured Anaerolineales bacterium
GAGGCCGTGCGGGGGGCCAGCGCAGCGGGGCGAGGCGCCGCCCGGCCCGGCGCCTCTGGCCGGGACGTCGACCGGGCTGCCCGTCAGGTGATCGTCGATGCCGGCTTCGGGGACCGGTTTATCCATCGCACCGGCCACGGCCTTGGCTTGGAGGCCCACGAGGAGCCCGACATCAAGTACGCCAACCTGGCGCCGCTGGCCGCCGGCACTACTTTCACCGTGGAGCCGGGGGTCTACCTGCCAGGCGTGGGCGGGGTCCGCATCGAGGACGACGTTGTCATAACGCCCTCGGGCAGCCGGTCGATGACGACCCTGGACCGGGCCCTGGTGACCGTGGAGTAGGGAGCCGGCCGCGCGGCCCAACACTCGGTGCGCAAAGGGGTTCTCGGCCGGCCCCCTGGGAGCCCGGCCGGCACTCCCCTGGACCGTGCGGATCCAGTGCCGACGGGGCCCCTTTCCAGGGCTCCCAGGCCCCGCTGCCTCCGGCGTCACTACCCTTGACGGAGCCCCGGGTCCGTCTATAATCCGGCCGCTCTTTCCCAGTGCGTCTCGCTCAGCGAGGAGGTCCCGTCATGACCGCGGACGCCACAGCGTTTCGCCGAATGCTAAATGTCCTCACCTACCGGGGTCATGCGGGGCAGTGGGCATGGCTCCTCCACCGAGGGGCGGGCCTCGGGGTGCTGCTCTTTCTAACCCTGCACATCGTGGATATCTGGGTCCTCGGTCTCGGGGAGTCGGCCTTCGATCGCCTCCTGATCCTCTACACGTGGCCCCCCTTCAAGGTCCTTGAGCTGTTCCTTATCTTCGGCGTCCTTTTCCACGCCGTTAATGGCCTGCGCATCATCCTGATCGACTTTGTCCCAGGGGCGCCTCGCCTGGAGCGGCAGCTGTTCTGGCTAGAGGTGGTGGTGGTGCTAGCCGTCATGATCCCGGCCGGCGCCGTGACCCTGGCGACTCTGTTCTAACCCCAGCCCTCACGGCGCAAGGCCAAGGAGGTTCCCGTGCGCTACGCCGGAGCTCGACCCCGTCCCGCCGGCAATGCCGAAGCCTACGCGTGGTTCTTAATGCGCGTGTCGGGGGTCCTACTGCTGTTCATGGCCGTCTTCCACCTGTTGTGGATGCATCTGGTCATCGGGGTTGACAACATCGACTTTCAGGTTATCGCTGGTCGTTGGTCCAATCCGGCGTGGCGGCTATACGACCTGGTTCTCCTCGTCTTCGCCTTGGGCCATGGTGCCAATGGGGCCCGCACGGTCATCGACGACTATCTGGCCAAGGGCCTGGCGAATGTGGCCGCCAAGTGGGCCCTGTACGTCTTGGCGGCGGTTCTTGTTCTGATGGGGGCCCACATCATCTTGACCTTCCAGGTGCCTCCCGAGGTGACCGGATGAAGCACGAATACGATGCCGTGATCGTTGGGGCAGGAGGCAGCGGCCTAATGGCCGCGCTCCACGCTTCTCGTGGAATGCGCACTGCGGTGCTCACGAAGCTCTACCCGACTCGCTCCCATACCGGCACCGCCCAGGGAGGCATTGGGGCGGCCCTCGGCAACCGGGGTGAGGACAGCTGGGAGAACCAGGCATACGACACGATCAAGGGCTCGGACTACCTGGCGGACCAGGACGCCGTTGAGATCATGTGTCGTGAGGCCGTCGAAACCGTCATCGAGCTCGAGCACATGGGCCTGCCCTTCAGCCGCACCCCCGACGGCCTGATAGACCAGCGGCGATTCGGAGGCCACACGAGGCCGGATCCCACGCCTGACGACCCGGACCACAGGAGTCTGGTGCGCCGGGCATGCTATGCCGCGGACCGCACGGGGCACATGATCCTTCAGACCCTGTACCAGCAGTGCATCAAGAACGATGTGACCTTCTACGATGAGTTCCATGTCCTCGACCTGATTCTCAAGGATGGTGCGTGCCACGGGGTCGTGGCCTATGCGGTGGCGACCGGGGAGATCCACGTATTCCATTCCAAGGCGGTGGTCCTGGCCACCGGCGGCTTCGGGCGCATGTGGCGGGTGACGTCGAATGCCCACACCCTTAGCGGCGACGGTTGTGCCATTGCTCTCCGCCGGGGCCTGCCCCTCCAGGACATGGAGTTCTTCCAGTTCCATCCCACGGGCATTCTGAAGCTTGGTATCCTCATCACCGAGGGGGTGCGGGGCGAGGGGGGGGTCCTGATCAACAGCGAGGGTGAGCGTTTCATGGAGCGCTATGCCCCGAATCTCAAGGACCTGGCCAGTCGCGATGTAACGTCCCGGGCCATCTACGACGAGGTGAAGGCAGGCCGTGGCATCGGGGGTGGAGACTACGTGTACCTCGACGTTCGCCCCAAGACCGTCAATCACTACTTCGAGAAAGACGGTGTCCTTGACCCCGACGGTAGACCGCGGCGCATCGACGAGCAGTACGTCCTGGACAAGCTGCCCGACATCATGGACTTCGTGCACACGTATCTGGGAATCGATGCCGTCAAGCAGCCCATGCCAGTTCAACCAACGGCTCACTACGCCATGGGGGGCATTCCGACGGACGTGGACGGCCATGTCCTGGCCGACGAGGGAAACACCATCGTGCCCGGCCTGTACGCGGCCGGCGAGTGCGCCTGCGTGAGCGTCCACGGTGGCAATCGCCTGGGCACCAACTCGCTCCTTGACATAATCGTCTTCGGTCGGCGCTCAGGCAAGGCGGCCGTCCGGGACCATGCCGGTCGCGGCCACGGGGCCATGCCCGAGGCTCCGGAGAGATTCGCCGTCGATGCGTTGGATCGGCTGCGGTCCGATGCCGGCACGGAGCGGGCGGCGGACATTCGCACCGAGTTGCAGACGGTCATGACCGACGCGGTCGGGGTATTCCGCACCGAGGCAATGTTGCGGGACGGCTTGGCTGCCGTGAAGGAGCTGCAGGGCCGCTTCAGGCGGGTGCGGATTGGCGACACAGGGCAGCGGTTCAACACCGATCTCCTCGAGGCCTGGGAGCTAGGATCCCTCCTGGATCTGGCAGAGGTCACGGCGGCCGCGGCGCTGAATCGAACCGAAAGCCGGGGCGCCCACAGCCGGGACGACTATCCCAACCGCGACGACGAGCGGTGGCTCGTGCACAGTCTGGCCTTCCAAAAGGAGACCGGTGTCGAGCTGCGATATAAGCCGGTGACGATCACCAAATACCAACCGAAGCCTCGCACGTACTAGGCCCCGGTCCGCGCCGGACCCGAGCCCTGGGAGATCCGATGGACGTCCATCTCAAGATCAAGCGATACAATCCAGAGGCGAAGCCGGATCCCTGGTGGGGGGAGTACACCGTGCAGGTTGAAGAGACCGACACGGTGCTCCGGGCACTGCACTACGTGAAGTGGTATCACGACGGCACCTTGACCCTTCGCCGGTCATGTGCCCACGGCATTTGCGGCTCCGACGCCATGCGCATCAACCACCGGAACCGACTGGCGTGCAAGACCTTGATCAGGGACGTCGGCCACGAGATCACCGTTGAGCCAATCCTCGGCATGCCGGTCCTGAAGGACTTGGTCGTTGACATGGACGGCTTCTTTGCCGCCTACCGGGCGGTGAAGCCATACTTGATCAACGATGACGAGCCGTCGGAGCGGGAGCGTCGTCAATCCCCCGCGGATCGGGCCAAGTTCGACGACTCGACGAAGTGCATCCTGTGTGCCGCCTGCACCACTAGCTGTCCGAGCTTCTGGGGCAACCAGGGCTTCATCGGACCGGCCGCTATTGTGCAGGCCCACCGATTCCTCTTTGACAGCCGGGACCACGGTGCCGCCGAGCGCCTCTCGGCAATCGACGCCGACAGCGGGGTATGGCGCTGTCGCACGATCTTCAACTGCACCGAGGCCTGTCCTCGCGACATCGAGGTCACCCGCAGGATCGGCGAGGTTAAGAAGGCGCTCCTCTTCAACGCGTTTCATTAGATAGGCCAGCGCCGTGGCCAACAGGGCTACAGCGTTCGCCTTGCCAGGAGAAACCGACGATGCCGGAATCCGTTGCCTCGCCCGCGGTGGCGCGCGGGCTGGAAGGCATAGTGATCGCAACTACGTCCATGAGCCGGGTGTATGGCCAGGAAGGACGCCTCATCTACCGCGGCTACGACATAGCCGATCTGGCGGATCAGGCCACCTTCGAGGAGGTGGCTTATCTGCTGTGGAATGGGGACCTGCCCTCGGTCCAACAGCTCGCTGACTTCAAAGAGCTGTTGACGGCCAACCGCGAGCTACCCGATGAGGTGGTGGCGCTGCTGGCCAGCATGCCGAAGGGCACGGTGCCCATGGTGGCCTTGAGGACCGCCGCGAGCATGCTGGGCGCCTTCGACGCCGACGCGGAGCTGGCGGACGAGGATGCCGTCAGGCGCTGCGCCACGCGCCTCGTTGCCAAGCTCCCCACCATCGTGGCCGCCTTCCAGCGGCTACGCTCCGGGGCCGACCCCTTGGCTCCCAGGGATGACCTCGATCACGCCGCCAACTTCCTCTACATGATGAGGGGCGTGCCACCCTCCGAGACGGCTCGCCGGGCCGTGGACGCCTATCTCGTTCTCCTGGCCGACCACGGCTTCAACGCTAGCACCTTCTCGGCTAGGGTGACCGCCAGCACCATGGCCGACATCTACTCAGCCGTCACCGCGGCCCTCGGTACTTTGAAGGGCAGGCTCCACGGCGGGGCCAACCAGCGGGTGATGGAGACGCTCGAGACGGTTGGCGGCCCGGACAAGGCCCGGGACTGGGTGCTGGAGGCCGTGGGGCGACACGAGCGCATCATGGGCATCGGCCACCGGGTCTACAAGACTCGGGATCCCCGGGCCAAGGTGCTGCGGCGAATGAGCGAAGAGCTGGCCAAGGAGACTGATCCTGGGCTCCACGAGACGGCCCTGACCATCGCCGACACCGCCGTGAGCTACTTCGAGGAGCACCGGCCCGACCTCAAGCTCTACCCCAACGTCGACTTCTATTCGGCGGTGGTTCTTCATGCCGCCGGCATCCCCACCGACCAGTTCACGCCGCTGTTCGCCATGAGCCGCATCGCCGGCTGGACGGCCCACGTGATGGAGCAGTACGCCGACAACCGGCTGATCCGTCCTCGGGCCGAGTACGTGGGCCCCACGGACCGGCATTGGGTGCCGATCGAGGAGCGATAGCCCCCCACCCGACGAGGGCCCGGGAATAGGGCGGGGACAGGGCCTGGAGGCCGCAGACTCGCGGGCGCCAGCCCTCCCGGGTCCCGTGGCCGGGGCGCGCATCGGCCTGTGCGTGGGTCTCTGGGGGCCGCCGCGGGGCCGGCCTTTTG
>CAZXNP010000166.1:0-5302 GCA_964642035.1 uncultured Anaerolineales bacterium
GCCGTGAGCGGTGCGGTCAATGGAGCGGTCGCAGCTGTCCATGGCGGCCTGGGCAGCATGGGCCTACGCTCCCTTTGCCGGCCTGGTCGTGGCCTACGTAATCTGGTACACCGGCGTCCAGAGACTGGGCGGCGCCCGCACCGCCGTGTATTCCAATCTAGTGCCCGTCGTGGCCCTGGTGGTCGGCTGGGTGTTCTTGGGTGAGACCTTGGCCCCCCTGCAGGCCGCCGGCGCCGGCTTGGCCATCGGGGGCGTGGCCCTGGCGCGGCGAGGCCAGAAGGAGCCGGGCTCCTAGGGGGCCGACCGAGAAACCGTTTGTGCGCCGAGGCCCGGGCTGCCCAACGGCTGCCGGGATCACGAAAACAGGGAGATACAGCGTGGAGTACCGCCGACTTGGCAAAGCAGGCATCAAGGTGAGCGCCCTGTCCTTGGGCGGCTGGCTCACCTTTGGCGAGCAGGTGGATGAGTCGGCGGTGGCCGACATTGTTGCCGTCGCCGTAGATGGGGGCATCAACTTCATCGATCTTGCCGACATCTATGCCAAGGGCGGGGCCGAGACCGCCTTCGGCAAGGCCCTGGCCGCCCACCGGCGCCAGAGCCTCGTGATCTCCAGCAAGGCGTACTGGCCCATGGGCGAAGGCCCCAACGATCGGGGGCTATCGGCGAAGCACCTGAAGGAGTCGGTGGAGGCCTCCCTGCGGCGTCTGGGCACCGACTATCTAGACATCTTCTTCTGTCACCGCCATGACGACGAAGTGGAGCTGGAGGAGGTAGCCATGGCCATGGACGACCTGGCGCGCCAGGGAAAAATCGTGTACTGGGGCACCAGCGTCTGGCCCGCGTCTCGCCTGTCCGATGTTGCCGCCACTGCTCGGCGTCTCGGCTGTCACCCGCCCCGCGCCGAGCAGCCCCGGTACAACATGCTCGATCGCCACGTTGAGCCGGAGATCCTACCGACAGCTGCCCGCCACGGCATGGGCGTCGTGGTGTGGAGCCCCCTGGCCCAAGGGGTGCTGACAGGCAAGTACGCCCACGGGATTCCCGCCGGCACTCGGGCGGCGCGCTTCGACTGGGTGCGCCGCAACATCGATCCGGACCATGTGGAGATGGCCAGGCGTCTGGAGCCCGTGGCCGCTGACTTGGGAGTAAGCCTGGCCCAGCTGGCTCTAGCCTGGATCTTGCGACGGTCCGAGGTGTCGAGCGTGATCACTGGCGCCAGCAGGCCCGAGCAGGTGACGGAAAACCTTGGGGCCTTGGATGTGGACTTGGGAGACGAAGTGCTGGGGCGAATCGAGGAAATCCTCGGGAACAAGCCGGCGCCTCTGCCTTCGTGAGCCGGGGGCCAGACCTGGCAGTTCGTCCGAAGAGCCGCGGCCTGACCGAGCTGGCGGGGCATGCGGAAAAAAAGCCAGGGCCCGGCAAGTCCAGCGCCGGGCCCCGTCGAATGGCAACTGCCGTGGCTGAATAGGAGCCCCGAAGAGCAACGGCCCCGCCGCCAGTCGGCCGCGGTTAGCGCTCCACGCGGAACACCACTTCTTCGGCCGGTGACCGCAGAAAGTGCACCTTCACGCCTGCATGGCTCGCGGCGACCTTCAGCCGGTTCTTGATCGTCTGCTTCGAGGTGCCCTCGCGGGATACCGTTGTGCGACCGCCTTCACCACTGCGCAGATTCTGCAGGAACTGCACGTACTGCTGATTCGGGCGCCCAGCTGGCCGGCCGAGGAGCTGATTCGGTGTGAGCTTCTGTAGTGGCATTCGGAACCTCCGAGAGTGTCAGGGTTGGCACGTGTTGGGCCGCCGAGGTGCCGACGGGCGCCGCAGGAGGATGACGGACGACGCCGCTGGCCCCGGAGCGCTCACGCGCTAAGGAAATCACCACGAGATTCTATAGCAAGGCCAGAAGAAGTACAAGATTTCCCATAGCGTTCGTTGTCGACATCGCCACGGGCGATGAACCCGGACGTGGCTGCGGGCGACGGACTACCCCCCTGCACGTGTAGGCAAGGTCCCGAAGTTAGCAATAGGTTACGGCCTGGCCATCCTTGCGGGGATCGCTACCGCCGATCCGCACGCCGTCAGTGGCCACAGCTATGATTTGCCCGCCCCCGAAGGCCCCGGGGGACGGGGTGTCCTCAAGCGGTACTAGAGGGTGACCACGGGCCTCGAGATCGCGTCGGAGGTCCCTGTCAAAAGCCGGCTCCATGGCCACGCGGCCGTCCGGCAAGAGCTGGAATCTGGGGGCATCAAGGGCCCGCTGCGGATCCATGTTGAAGTGCACGATATTGGCGATGACCTGCAAGTGGCCCTGGGGCTGCATCGAGCCGCCCATCACGCCGAAGCACAGCGCCAGACTGCCATCGCCTCGGGTAGCCAGGGCCGGAATGATAGTGTGGTACGGGCGCTTGGCGGGGGCATACTGGTTTGGGTGCCCGGGCTCCTCAATGAATCCCGCTCCTCGGTTCTGTAGCGGGATTCCCGTCTCCTCGGCCACTATGCCGCTGCCAAAACCCATGTAGTTGCTGTTGATGAGCGAGCAGGCGTTGCCGTCGCCGTCGACGACCGCCACGTACACGGTGTCATCACCGGCCGGGTCCATTGCCGCCGGGGCCGCCCTCCGCCGGCTGATTCCACTTCGGCGGCGGGCGAAGTGGTCTTCAGACAGCAGCGAGGTCACGGGGATTGCCGTGAAGTCTGGATCGGCCACCCAGCGACGGGCGTCGGAAAAACCGATGGCCATAGCCTCCACCAGATAGTGGACGTGGTCGGCCGTGCCCCAGGTCGACCCCAGATCAAGATCCCGGGCTACCCCAATGGCTATGAGGGCGGCTAGGCCCTGGCCATTTGGTGGGCACTCCCACACCTCCAGCTCGCCGAAGGGCGTTGAGACCGGGGTGACCCAGGCTGAGCGATGGGCGGCCAAGTCGGCGGCGGACATGTGGCCCCCGGCTGCCCGGAGGGTGTCGACGATGTCGTCGGCAATGGGGCCTGCGTAGAAGGCCTCGGGGCCGCCGGCGGCCAGTGTGCGCAAGGTCTGCGCCAAGGCCGGGAGGCGGACGATGTCTCCGGGGCGGGGGGCGTGGCCGCCAGGCAGAAAATGCCTCCGGGCGGCCGCGTGGTGGGCCAACAGCGGTTCACTGCGGTGCCAGGCAGCGGCAATGAGTTCGCTGACCGGGTAGCCGTCGGCGGCCAGGTCGATGGCCGGGGCCAGGATCTGGTCGATGGCCAGTCGACCGTGGCGGTCCACCAGGTCGCACCAGGCGGCGAAGGCTCCTGGAACCGTCACAGTCAGTGGCCCCCGGGTGGGCATGCCCCCCGCCGCCGCCAGGGTCGCGGCGTCGAGGCCCGCGGGGGAGCGGCCGCTCCCGTTCAGCGCCTCGACCCGCCGATCGTCGGCCAGATAGGCGAGGCAGAAGCAGTCGCCGCCGAGACCCGTGCTGGTTGGCTCCACCACGCTGAGGGCCGCCGCCACGGCCACGGCGGCGTCGAAGGCATTGCCGCCGGCCCGCAGTGTGTCGAGGCCGGCCTGGGCAGCGAGGGGCTGACTGGTGGCCACCATGGCCCTGGTGCCCAGGACCGCGCTCCTCCGGGATGGGAACCTTAGGGCGTGCAAGGTGTCCGGGTGGCGCGGTTTGAGCTGCATTCTCCCCCTCCGATGGTCGGCGGCGCTGGGGAGGATGGCCCGCCCGTACCTTATGGTGCAAGATAGCGGCCATGGCGGAGCGGCTCGGTCGCGAGGATAAGTGGATGGCTCAGATGCGCCGGGGGTCCCTGGAGCTGTGCATTCTGGCCATTCTCTCGCGGCGGAAGCGCTACGGGTATGACATCGTGCAGGCCCTCGCTGGCTCCCGCGGCCTGGTGATCAAGGAGGGCACCATCTATCCTCTCCTTGGCCGCCTCGAGGGCGAGGGGCTGGTGGTGTCGGAGTGGCAGCCGTCCCCCGAGGGGCCGGCCCGGAAGTATTACACCCTTACTGCCGAGGGTAGGGGTCGTCTCCGCGACATGAAATCTCAGTGGGCTCTCTTCGCCGCAGCCGTGCGGCGTGTCCTGGAAGGTGAAGATTGACGGACCTCCATAGGGATCCGAGGGCGGAGTACTTGGCGCGGGTGCGGGCGTGCCTCCGCGGCGTGTCCCCGGATGTTGCCAGAGAGCTCGAGCAGGAGATCGCCGCCCACATCGACGATGCCCTCGCTGCCCGGCACGGCTCTGCCGCCGACGTCTCCGGGGTCCTGGACCGCCTGGGCCCCCCGGAAGAGTACGCCCGGGACCTGGCACTATATCTAATGGTGGATCGAGGCTACCGGGACTGGTCCCTGCCCCACATGGTGCGATCGACAGCCTTCTGGGGCCTCAGCACGGTGGCCGGCGGTATCGTCGTCATGGCCTTCGCTGGTCTGTTTTTCGTGGGCATCCTGACCATGGTGGCCGGCGTGGCCCGGTGGGGCCGCCTCGGGGCGGCCGCCGCGTCGTGGGCGCCAGGGGCGCCGCCGTCCCTGCTGGTGGTGTTCGGCATGGCGGTCGTGGTTGCCGCGGCCGCCCTCTCCCGCTGGTTCATCGGCCAGTATGTCCGTCGGGCGCGGCCCCACGCCTTCGGACTCGAGGCGGCGGCGACGGGTTGGGCCGATCGGGCCCTGCGGCGCATCGTCCTTTCGGCAGCGACCGGCGCAGTCGCGGCGGTGGTGGGTGCGGTTGCCGCCGGCCTGACGACCGGAACGGCCTCGGGGTCGGCCCTGGCGCGGGACGCCCTGGCCTCTCCGGGAGGGATCCTGGCCATCGCCGGGATCGGCCTGGTCCTCCTCTCGCCGGTGGTGGGCCTGCTGTGGAGTGCCTGGGCCGAGGGGCCGTGACGGATCCATCCGTGTTGGCCTTGACTGCGGAGGCTTCCTCGGCGGGTTTGGCTCCGCGCCTTGACAAGTCGACGGTGGCCCCGTATACTGGTCATCCGCTTCCCGTGAGGGAGGCGCCGAGACTGCACGGCTGCCCGCCGAGCAGTCGCGAGAACAACGGAGGTGCGGGAACGGCCTAGCCCTGATCGCAGGTGGAAGCGTGTTTCCCGCACTGAGCCGCAGCCGTTACTGGGCCGCGGCGTTTTGCTGCTCGACCGGAAGCCCGCGAGCAGCCCGGCTGACGTCGGGGACCTTAACAGCAGCAGAGAGAGCGAGAGCCCGAGCGTGCTTCGCCTGGGCGGCCTAGGCCGCCAGTGGGGCCGCTCGGTGAGAGCCCTGTCGAACAACCGATGCAAAAACATCGGACGAAGAGTTTGATCCTGGCTCAGGATGAACGCTGGCGGCGTGCTTAACACATG
>CAZXNP010000167.1:0-5277 GCA_964642035.1 uncultured Anaerolineales bacterium
CCAATCTGGCCGCGACGACGGCTGGGGCCGTGATCCCGATCTGCTCCTGCGGTATTGTGCCCGTTCTAGCAGGCATGGCGGAAGCTGGTATTCCGCTCGGCCCGACCATGGCCTTTCTGATCTCGGCGCCGATGCTGAACGTGCCGACGGTGTTCATGACGGCCGGAGTGCTCGGCTGGCCCATGGCCGTGGCGCGGATCATCGCCACCTTCGGGATCGCTTTAACCGTTGGCCAGATCCTGTCCACGTGGCAGCGAAAGCATCCGAATCCACGGCGATACTTAAAGGTCTTCATCCCGCCCCGATTGTCACCGGAAGAACAGCAATTTGCGTTCCGGTTCGCAGTCCAGGCCACGAAACAGCCGGATGGCGTTCGAGCGGAACAGATGGGGGCCGAGGCGGAATCGATGCTGCTCACGCTCGAACAGAAAGGCGTCGTCGAACGAACGGACAACGGGCTGTGGACATTGCCTGAGGCTTCCGGCTCGTTTCAAACGAAGGATGCGGGAGCTTGTGGCGTGTTGCCCACGGACGAGATGGCCCAGCGTCGCTTCGGCGAAAAGTGCGCTGCAACGCTCCAAACCGGAATCCGTTTATTCGTTCAATTGAACGGGTATCTGCTGCTGGCCGTATTGATTGCCGGAGCGATCAAGGTGCTGTTGCCGACGTCGTTGATCACCGAATGGGTCGGCGGGACGGCGTTGAACAGTGTGCTGGTCGCTGCGGTGATCGCCGTGCTAGCCTACGTATGTACCTATGTTGAAGTTCCGACGGCGCTGGCATTGATGAGCAAAGGGATGGGCCCCGGCTCAACGCTGGCCTATCTGCTAGGTGGCCCCGGTCTGTCATTGCCGTCGATCGCCATGCTGTCCGGTGTCTTCCGGCCTAAAGTGCTGGCCATGTATGTGTGTGTTTCGTTCGTCGGCTGCGTCGTGGCCGGCTATCTGTTCAATCTAGTCTAAGACTGGGGTCGGGTGCTTCAAAATTCAATTTTCGGGGGGACGCGTCAAACGTGCGAATTGTCGGCGGCCGAAAATTGAATTTTGAAGCACCCGACCCCCAAACCAGAAGGAGTCACAGATCATGAATTCTGTCACGTTGTACTACATGCCGCAATCGTTTCCATGCGGTCCGAATTCAGGCTGCTGCGGCCCGGTCGGTCAGAGCGATGCAGAGCTCCAACAGTGGACTCAGAGGATCCACGACGCTCTGCCCGACGTCACGGTCGATTGCGTCAACGTTTCCGAAATGGAACGAGGCCGCAACCCGAATGTCGAGCGGCTGTTGGATACGTTCGGCGTTGGTGGCCTGCCAGTCTTTGCAATCGGTGACGAAGTCGTTTCCATGGGACCTGCCAACTTCGACGAACTCGTCAGCCTGATTCGCGAGAAGGCCGTAAAAGTCCACTGAGCCAAACGAACCATCAGCCGGGGGGCGCTAGCCCACGGTGGTCCGAGTCGTCGCACGAACTGGGCGCTCACGCGTTCCAGCCAATCGGCGCGATGTCCTTGAAATAGCGTGTTCCCTCCTTCACGGTTTGAAAAACGCTGAATGGTTCATGAATGATGCGAGCTGACAACGACTGGTCAGAGAATCGAATACTGTTGTCCTTTGATGAAAGGAGATTCTGATGCCACGTTCCACACTTGTCTTTCAACTGCTGGTCGGGACCAGCCTGGCAGCCGTCAGTGCTGCACTGGTCGGTTGCGGAAATGAATCGGACTTAAGCCAAGCCAAAGCCGACACGTCGGCGTCGAGCGCACAGGTAGCTCCCGTGTCGGTTGCTGCCAACCAGTCGGCAGTCGGGATGCCGACGTTGAAGAAAGCTGCCGAGGCCGACAAGTACGCTTTCCTGTTTTTCTTCAAGACGAACGACTCACAGACTCAGAGCATGCGGACTCTGTTCGACACGACGTTGGCGGAACTGTCGGACCGGGCGGATGCGGCTGCCGTGGACGTATCGAATCCGTCGGAGCGTGAGATTGTCGAGCAGTTTGGGCTCGATCGAGCTCCCATGCCTCTGGTGCTGGCCATCGCTCCCACTGGTGCTGTGACAGGCGGATTCCCGACAAGTTTTACCGAAGAGGATCTGAAGAACGCTTTTGCCACCGAGCGGGAAGCCGAGTGTTTGAAGGACCTGCAAGCCGGCAAACTGCTGTTTCTCTGTCTTCAGAACGACAAAACAACCTCGAATGAAAAGGCGATGCAGGGCGTCAAGGACTTCCAAGCAGACCCCCAATTCGCAGATGCCGTGAGCGTCGTCAAGCTCGATCCGGCCGACGCATCCGAAAAGCCCTTCTTGCAGCGTCTTCAGCTACCCGACGAGATCAAGACGGCTACGACCGTCTTCCTGGTCCCTCCTGGAGCAGCCATTGCCAAGATTGAAGGCGAGACTTCCAAAGAGGTGCTGCTCGCCTCGCTGCAAAAGGCCACGTCTTCGTCCTGCTGCCCCGGCGGAAGTTGTCAACCGCCCAGCCAGTAGACGTTAAACCACTCGCAGCGAAACGGAGAACACACGAACCAGGTTGCGCAAGAGAAGACTCGGTTTCGCCTTCCAAACATTCAACCCGCTTCCCTATTTGACTGCCCTTGAGAACGTCCACATACCTTGACTGCCAAGGTTGCAGGTCCCGTTCGGAGTGCCCCGATTGATCGTGGCCGGTTGCAAACGGAACCGAATGAGTGCGGTCACTACGAACAGGTCGATCGAAGATTGACGGAGTGCTAGTTTAGAACCTTCTCACCCAGGAGAATCATGAGTATGGCGGAGAGAACGGCCAAACGATTATCGCTGTTGGATCAGTATTTGACGCTTTGGATTTTTCTGGCCATGGCGGCTGGTGTAGGGATTGGGTATCTGGCTCCGTCGGCGGCGCAGTTCATCGCGGACTTGCAGATCGGAACGACTTCCATTCCCATTGCCATCGGTTTGATCCTGATGATGTATCCACCTCTGGCCAAGGTGAAATACGAAGAATGCGGTCGGATCTTTCAGGAGAAGACGCTTCTGACAGTCTCGTTGGTCATGAACTGGATCATCGGTCCGGTCTTCATGACAGTCCTGGCGATCGTTTTCTTGCGAGCTTACCCCGAATACATGATCGGCGTGATCCTGGTCGGGTTGGCTCGCTGTATCGCCATGGTGATTGTCTGGAACGAGCTGGCTGAAGGAGACCGCGAGCTGGGCGTCGGATTAGTCGCGTTTAATGCCATCTTTCAGGTCCTGTTATATGCCGTTTACATCTACCTGTTCATCACATTGCTCCTGAATGCGCTCGGACTGGTCGAAGGCCTTGATGTGCATGTTTCGATCTTGGAGGCGGCGAAAACCGTTTTCATTTATCTGGGCATTCCGTTTCTGGCCGGCTTGATCACTCGCTACACACTGTTGGCCAGGAAGGGGCGCGAGTGGTACGAGACGGTCTTCACGCCCAAGATCAGTCCGATCACTCTGGTTGCTTTGCTGTTCACGATCGTCGTCATGTTTTCGCTGAAGGGGCAGTTCATCATCGAGCAGCCGCTGGACGTGGTACGAGTCGCCATCCCACTGGCAATCTATTTCTTCGTCATGTGGTTCGTAGCCTTCTTCATTGGCTGGAAGCTGGGTGTTGGCTACGAGAAGACAACAGCCGTCGCGTTCACGGCAGCAAGCAATGATTTCGAACTGGCCATCGCCGTCGCGGTGGCCATCTTCGGCATCAGTTCGGACCAGGCCTTCGCCACGGTCATTGGCCCACTGCTGGAGGTCCCCGTGCTGATCAGTCTGGTCAACGTTGCCCTCAGGCTCCGTCCGAAGTTTGCCAAAGCGGAGGTCCAAGAAGGGAACCAGTAGCGTGTTGCTGTCACAGCTCAATCTTAGTGTGGCCGGGGCCGAACGAAGTGAGCCCCCGGAACCTCACGGGCTGATGAATCATCCGGCTCAAGCCGCCTACGAAAAGAAACATTGCCCCAGCTATTTGACTCAAGCCCGTCTATGCACGCATCCGAATATATGCTATATACGCCTCCCCGCATATACAGAGAGGGGGCATGCTGGGGCGGTGGCCGCACCTGCGGATCAGGTGGGTGTCGAACGGTGGTGTTCGTGCAGTCCGGACGACTGTGCGACGAGACGATGCTGAGGCCACGGCTCGAACGACCAGGTTGAACAGGAGGCATCAAGAAATGCGCAGGAACTGCATTGTGGTAGGTTTGTCACTCGTCGCCTTGCTCGTTGCGGCGATTCCGTTGTCGGCTCAAACCGCTCCAGGCCCATCGACGGTTGGGGGCAGTCAGGGACTGGCGACGTTGACTCAGGCAGCTCAGGCCAAGAAGTACGCTTTCATCTTCTTTTGGAAGGTCAACGACGACCAGACGCGGCGGATGTTTGGAGTCTTCAAGGATGCGATGTCCAAGCTCTCCAATCAAGCGGAAGCGGTCGCGATTCAACTGACGAATCCAGCGGAGCAGGTCATGGTGCAGCGGTTTGGAGTCAGTCGGGCTCCCATGCCCATGGTTCTGGCTGTAGCTCCCAACGGAGCGGTCACGAAGGGGCTTCCGATCAACTTCACGGAAGAACAACTGCGGCAAGCCATCGTAAGTCCTGGGACAGCCACATGTTTGAAAGCCCTTCAGAATCGCAAGCTGGTTCTGATCTGCGTCCAGAGCCCACGTTCGCAGTTCCGTCAGATCTCCTGGCAAGCCGCTCAGGACTTCCGGATGGACCCGCGATTTGCCAAATCGACTGAAGTGATTTCGATCGATCCAAGCAACGCGCAAGAAGCCTCGTTCTTGAAGGAACTGCGTGTTGATTCAAAGTCAACTCAGGCGATTACCGTGCTTCTGGCGCCGCCAGGCAAGGTTGTTGCCAGTTTTGTGGGCGGAGTATCCAAGGACCAGATTGCTGCCAAACTGGCGGCAGCACAATCCAATTGCTGCCCAGGCGGAAAGTGCGGACCGGGTGGCTGCAAGCCGTGATAAGACGGCTGCTCGACATCGCAGCGCCAAGCTCGATTTCCTGATTCTCGTCAGCGAATTCCAATTTGGTGGCAATGCGGCGCCGAATTTGGTGCGAGGCACGTGAGACGGGAAGCAGAGCTTCCGGAAAGTCCGTTCCCAAGCTCGAAAGCTTGGGAACGAGAACAGGAGAACAGAGGAGGATTAGATCATGAAGCTGCGGACTCTGGTCTGGCGCGAGCTGTTCGAGCGCAAGAACCAGATGGTCACCGTGTTCCTGGGCATTTTGCTGGGAATCACCACGGTCGTGGCCATCAAGAACATCACGTACTACTCCGAGAA
>CAZXNP010000168.1:0-5249 GCA_964642035.1 uncultured Anaerolineales bacterium
GCGTGATGGCTGCCTGGCCGTCAGTGTATGCCGGTCTCGAGCCCGTGGAGGTGCGGGAACTCATGGCCCGGGTGCCGGTGGACGAGGTCATGGCCACGGACCTGGCGACCATCGACCCCGATGCAACGATGGCGGAGGCCTCCAACCTCATGTTCGAGCAGCGGATCGGGGCGCTGCCGGTTGTCGAGGGCGGGCAGGTCGTCGGGATTCTCACTAATTCGGACATACTCCAGGGCCTGGTGCGCGTCCTCGCGAGTCAGCGCTAGCGTCGTCATTGGGCGACTATACCGTCGGTATCTCGCCCTCGGGGCACCTGCATGACTTCTAGCTCAGGAGACATCCGGCCCTCGGCCTCGACGCCTGCCATTCGGGTTGCCCACGCCACCAAGCGGTATGGCGACATGGTGGCGGTGGACGACCTCTCCTTCGAAGTGAGGCGGGGCGAGGTCTTCGGGCTCCTCGGTCCAAATGGTGCCGGCAAGACGACGACCATCCGCATGATCCTGGGCCTCATACAGTCGTCGGCGGGGACAATATCGGTTCTCGGCGAGGCCATCTCGGCACCGCTGCGGCGGCGCATTGGATACCTGCCCGAGGAGCGGGGCCTCTATCAGGATGTGAAGCTCATCGATGGTCTCGTCTACCTGGCCACCCTCAAGGGCGTGCCAAGGAGCGTCGCTCGGCGCCGTGCTCTGGACGGCCTCGAGACTCTGGAGTTGGGCCGCGCCGCCAACAAGCCCGTGAGGGCGCTGAGTCGGGGGATGCAGCAGAAGGCCCAGTTCTTGGCCACCGTCCTCCACGAGCCAGAGCTGCTCATCATAGATGAGCCCTTTGCGGGTCTCGACCCCGTCAACACTCGGGCTCTCCGGGACATGCTCCTCCGCTTGCGGGCCTCGGGCACGACCATCGTGATGAGCGCTCACCAGATGCACCGGGTCGAGGAGCTGTGCCAGCGGCTATTGGTGCTCCGGGGGGGGAGCGCGGTCTTGTACGGTGCCCTCGACGAGATCCGGCGGCTATTCGCCGCCGACAGCGTGTTCGTGGAGGCCGATGGCAACTTGGCGGACCTGCCGGGAGTGGAGCGAGTCGTGCCCCGGGGCGCGACAACGGAGCTGGAGCTGGCCAAGGGGGTGACCCCCGCCGATTTGCTCAAGGACCTTGCCGCCCGACCCGACATCGATGTTCGTCGATATGAGGTGCACTCTCCGTCGCTGGAGGAGATCTTCTTGATCGTGGCCGGTCGTCGCACCCACGGCCCAGGGGACGCCCATTGAGGACGGTGGCGGCCGTGGCCCGTTTCGAGTACCTTCGGCACCTTCGGCAGCGGCGCTTCCTGGCCGCGACCCTCGGGTTGCCGGCCCTAATGGCGGGGCTAGTGGGGGTTGCGGTGTGGGCCTCGGGCACCTTCGGTGAGCCGGAGCGGCCCTGGGCCATCATTGGCGAAGGTGAAACGGCGACCGCGGAGGCGATGGGATTGTCACTTCGGTACCCGGACCAGGCGTCGGCGGAGGGTGGGGTTGCCTCGGGAAGAATCGGTGGCTACGTGGAACTAAGGCCCGAAGGCCGCGCCTTGGCCAGGGCGGCCGGGCGGGTGCCGCCGTCGATTGCCGTAGCCCTGCGGGATCGGGCCCGGGACTACGTGCTGTCCGGGGCGCCGGCCGACGTGCGGGGTCGTCTCGCGGAGCCGGCGCAACTCTTGTACTCATCGGCCACCGGGGGCCGGCCCATGTCCGCCGCGGAGCTCGTGGCTCGCTCCCGAGCCGCGGTGGCGCTGCCCCTGGTCTTTGCCCTGTCCATCCTCTTTGCCACGAGCTTCCTGGTGCAGGCCGTGAGCGAGGAGAAGGAGTCCCGGGTGCTGGAGGTGCTGGTGACGTCGGCGTCTCCCTGGGACCTAATCGCTGGCAAGATCATTGGCCTCGGGGCCCTCAGCCTGACCCAGACCGGTGCATGGGCTGCCATTGCCCTGGGGGCCCTGGTGGCCGTGGCCGGGCTGGGCACCATAGCCCAACTTGCCTTGGTGCCGTGGCTAGCCGTGGCCGCCAGCGTCCCCTTCTTCCTATTGGGCTATCTCCTCTACGCAAGCCTGATGGTAGGCATCGGGGTGGTGATCGGCGCGGCCCGGGAGGCTCAACAGGTGGCCAGCTTCGTCGGCCTGTTCATCGTCGTGCCCTTTGCCCTGGTGGGTCTCCTGACCGTGCGGCCGGCCAGCCCGGCGGCGGTGATACTGTCGCTGCTACCGCCCACCGCTCCGGTGGCCATGCCCATGCGTCTGGTGCTGTCGGCGGTGCCCGCCGCTTCGTGGGCTGTTGGCCTGGGGGCCCTGGCGGCCTCTGTGGCGGCAATGGTGTGGGGCGTTGGTCGTGTGTTCCGGGCCACAATGCTCCTCACGGGCGAGCGGCCAAGCCTCCGGCAGCTCATGACAGCCCTCGGAGGGGGGGGGCTTTGATGGGCGGGCACCCTTGGGATGAGGCGTGGGCCACGGCCCGGGGCGTCGCGACGGTGGCGCGCCACGAGTTCATGACATTTGTGCGCCGCCGTACGTTCCTATTCACGACCTTGGTTCTGCCTCTTATTGGAGCGTGCGCCGGCGTTGCGGCCGGGGGGGCCGGGGCAGTTGTGGGCCGCGGCCTCACGTCCGCCTTCGACATCTCTGGCACTGCCGCGGCTGCCCAGCGACGCGTAGGCTACGTGGATCCGGAGGGATTCGTGAAGCGGCTCCCGCCGGGGGTTGACGGCGTGGAGTACGTGGCGTACCCGGATGAGGCCGCCGCGCGGCGGGGAGTTGGTGCCGGCGAGATAGAGGCTGCCTTCGTGCTTCCTCGGGACTATCCCGCCACCTCTGCGGTGGAGCGGATTTCGACGGGCCTTCAGGCCCGCGGGGGCGACCGCTTGCCCCTGGACTATCTCCTCTGGGCCAACCTGTGGCCGGAGGCCGATGCCAGCGACATCGCCGCCATGGCTGCACCCGGCAAGCTTGTGGATCTGGCCCTCGACCCGCCCCGCTACAGGATGGCTCAGGGCAACGTGGTGGCGATGGCCGTGCCGCTACTGCTGGGAGTCATGCTCTACTCCGCCATATTCACCGTGTCGTCTTTCCTGCTCCAGAGCGTGACTTCGGAGAAGGAGAGCCGGGTGCTGGAGATTCTGCTCACCTCGGTTCGGCCATTGGCGTTGTTGAGCGGAAAGGTGATCGGCCTTGGGGCCCTGGGTCTCGTTCAGATTGCGCTGTGGGGCGGCTTGGGTCTTCTTGTGGGCCGGTCCGGAGGCGCGGCCCTCTTGGCCCTGGTAGGCCTGAGGGTGGGGCCAGGGGTCCTTGGACTGGCGACCCTGTTCTTTCTCCTCGGCTATTTCTTCTTCGCCAGCCTGATGGGGGCCGTCGGGGCCCTTGCGCCCTCCTTCAAGGAGAGCGGAGCCCTCACGTTTGTCGTGATATTCCCGGCCTGGATACCCTTCTTCGTCATCGAGGCCATCTTGTCAGAGCCCAATGGCTCGCTAGCTCGAACCCTGACCCTCTTGCCTCCGACCGCGCCCCTCGTGGTGCTGGTGCGTGCCGTCAGCGCCCCGGTGCCGCCTGGTGAGATCCTGGCCAGCGCAGCGCTCCTTCTGGTGTCGTCGGCCCTCATCCTGTGGGTGGCTGCTCGCCTCTTCAGCGCGTCCATTCTGCTGGCGGGGGGGGTGCCGACGCCCAGAGACGTGTGGGCGGCCTTGGCGGGCCCTTCGGCAAGTGGCTGACGAGGGGGCTGCCGGCGGCGCGTGCCCCCTGCCTGGCGTCGGGCGAGGCAGCCGGCGGCGGCTGGTCGGAAGTTGAGCCTTCGTTCTCAGCCTGGCCCCCCTTGGCCTTGGACGAAGCCCGGTCGGCGTGTTAGAATCCCGAGCTCCTCCCAGGAGTCGAGTCCGTGTTTCAGATCGTCAAGCATCGCTATTGGTACTTCTTGTTGTCGGCCCTCGTCCTCGTGCCTGGCGCCGTGTCGTTTCTGCTCTACGGTGTGCCCCGGTCCATAGACTTCACGGGCGGCGCCCTTTACGAGGTTCAGTTCGAGAGTCCGGACGCTGTCTCCGAGGCCGATATTCGAGCGGTGTACGCTGATAGCGGCGTTGGCGAAGTGCAGGTCATCGAGGCTGTCAATGACAAGGTGCGACATCAGATTCGTTCCGCGGACGTGTCGCCGGACCAGAAGGACGCCATCAGCGACGGCCTTGCCGAGGCCATAGGTCCCTACGAGGAGCTGCGCTTCGAGAGCATCGGGCCGTCGGTGGGCGCCTTGGTGACGCGAAATGCCACGATTGCGGTGATCATGGCCTCCATGGGCATCCTCGCTTACCTGACCGTTCAGTTCCGGGGCGTTCCGCACCCAGTGCGGTACGGTGTGTGCGCCATCCTGGCCATGCTCCACGACGTTCTGCTAGTGGTCGGCCTGGCATCCCTGGCCGGGCTGCTGTTCGGCTGGGAGATCGATGCCCTCTTCATCACGGCTCTTCTCACGATAATCGGCTTCTCGGTGCATGACTCCATTGTGGTGTTCGACCGGATTCGAGAAAACGTGGGCCGGATGCGGGGCATGACCTACGAGGACGTCGTGAACCACTCGGTGATCCAGACCCTGGATCGCTCCATCAATACCCAGCTAACAGCCATCTTTACCCTCATGGCGATCCATATCTACACCGAGGGCTCCATCAAGCGCTTCACGCTGTGGTTGCTGATTGGCTTCCTGGCCGGAACGTACTCCTCCATCTTCAACGCCTCCCAGCTCCTGGTCGTGTGGGAGAACAGGGAGTGGAATCGGTGGTTCGGTCGCGGCCGGAGGGAAGCGACGGCAGGCTAGGAGTCCGGCCGAAAAGCCCCTTTGGCATTCGGCCCGCGCTGCATCGGTCCTCAAGGGCGGCATTCGGCCGGCGCCGGGGCATATAATTGTGCCGTGAGTGACCCTCGGAGTGGCGACGGCGGATCGGTAGCTGGTGATGGGCGGCCCATGATCGAGGCCCGCGGCCTGGTCAAGCGCTACGGCAGCGTGGTGGCGGTGGACGGCCTGGACCTCGATGTCGCGGGCGGCGAGATTCTTGGCTTTTTGGGCCCGAACGGCGCGGGTAAGACTACGACCATCCGCATGATGGTCGGCCTCCTAAAGCCAACGGCGGGATCGATTCGGGTCGCCGGGCTCGACTTGGTCCCCGGGGCCCCCGCCGCCCCGGGCCGGAAGGGCCGCCCCGCCCGCACGCCCCACCCCCACGACAACCTCACCCGGCCG
>CAZXNP010000169.1:0-5229 GCA_964642035.1 uncultured Anaerolineales bacterium
CCGTTGCCCCCGCCATAAACGGGGAGCTGTGTTCGATTCGCAGGCGTTCCCGCAAGATAAAATAAGTCTGTAAGTGCTTCTATACACAGATATAGCCAGTATCAATATTTATTTTTTCTAATATTTTCTATTATTGCCAAAATGGCCAATTAGTCTCAAATAGTCTGTTTTGGTCTGGAATATGGCACCAATATGGCACCACTTTTAGGGTTACTAATGATATCAATCTCTCGTCGTTTCAATTTGATTTATCACAATTACACTATACTGTCCATTTCTTCTTTTGCTAAAAAAGGTTTCAATATCGTTACCCCATATTGGTTATGAAACTTTATTTTCGAGGCGGGTTATGAGACAATTCAAGAAAGTTTCAAAAACGGTGTTTAGTGAGATACGGTTAATTTTGAAGACACAATTATTTATAGTTATATTTATAACCTTTAAGCGTTATATTTATAACACAATTATTAAATATGAATTGGTTTTATAGAGAGGTAATTAATTTGGCATGGCATTTGAGTAGTATATGGTATGTTAAATTCAACATTAGATATGACCATTAAGTCGAATAACTTCCATTTTATTAAGAAAAGGGTTCCAGATTTAGCCGCTCTGGCTGATTTAGCCGAGCAATACCTTCATTCAGACCCACCCATAACTGCAATAAAACTAAGGGCATTTGCAGAAAAACTCACTCAAACTATCTATCGGGAATTGAATATAATTCTTCCCAACAATACCAGTCAGATTGAATTACTGAACAACGAAGATTTTCGAGATAATATTCCAGGGCCCATCATTTCAAAACTCCATTTAATACGAATGAATGGAAATATTGCTGCCCATGAATCAAAATGTTCACTTGAAACTGCCCAAATTTTATTGAAGGAAGCATTTGAATTAAGTGCCTGGATGCATAAATCCTTTTTTAGCGGGTCTGCAAATGAAGTGCCTGAATTTTTAATTCCTGAAAAACCTCAAATAGCAGAAGAAAAACTGAAACGTGATTTACTGCAGCAGGAAATCAGAATTGAAAAACTTCTTTCCGAGTTAGAAAAACAAAGAGGAAAAACCAAAGCTGCAGAAAAATCAGCTGAAGAAATAAAATCAGCGAGAAAAAGAGTCAATCGTTTTGCCGATGAACTCAAATTTGATGAAAAAACCACCAGACGACTCATCATTGATGAAATGCTCATTCAAGCAGGCTGGGATGTGGGGGCAGATGGCGATCCTACGGATGAAGTGGGACAGGAAGTAGAAGTGGAACATCAACCGACAAAATCGGGAATAGGATTTGTTGATTATATCTTATGGGAAGATGGAAAACCACTTGCAGTTGTGGAAGCAAAGAAAACCATTGTTGAACCGGAAATGGGTCAAAAACAAGCAAAAGACTATGCAGAGGGTTTAGAAAAAGAATATGGTTTTCGTCCAATTATTTTTTATACCAATGGTTACGATATTTGGCTTTGGAATGATGCAAATAATGAACCACCCAGAAAGGTGTTCGGGTATTATTCCAAAGACAGTTTGCAATATTTACATCAAAAGAATAAATCCAAAAAATCATTCAGAGATGTTAAGCTAAATCATAATATTGCCGGAGGAGTACGGAATTATCAAACAGAAGTAATTACCCGTGTATTAGAATCATTAGAAAGCGGGAATCGAAAATCGTTAATCGTCATGGCAACGGGCACTGGAAAAACCAGAGTCGCCATTTCTATTTGTGATGCACTGATGAGAGCCAACAGAGCTAAACGAATTTTGTTTTTATGCGACCGTAAAGAACTGCGGCGACAGGCGAATAATGCGTTCCATGACCATATTCCTGATGTAAGCACTGTTGTTGTAACCCGGAAAACCTACAAAGAAAGAAATCATCGAATTTATATGGCAACTTATCCTGCAATGCTAAAAGTCTATCAATCTTATGATGCGGGATTTTTTGATGTGGTGATCGCCGATGAATCCCATCGAAGCATTTATAATGTATATGGAGAATTGTTCAAATATTTTGACAGTCATCAAATTGGACTTACAGCCACACCCAGTGACGTAGTGGATAAAAATACCTATAAAATGTTTGAGCGAAAACATCAAGACCCCACGGCTGTCTATGAATTTGAAACGGCCATTAAGGACAATCCCCGTTATTTGACACCCTTTGAAGTTTATACCCACACGACCAAATTCCAGCGGGAAGGTATTCGGTATGCTGATTTGGATGAAGATGGAAAACGGGAAGTTGAGAATCAAGTGGGAGACCCGGAAAATCTTGATTATGCTGCCAAAGATATGGATAGAACTGTTTTCAATGAAGATTCTAACAAGGATATTTTACGGAATCTTATGGAAAAAGGAATTAAGGTTGCCGATGGATCAAAATTGGGGAAATCTATCATTTTTGCCCGTAACCATAAGCATGCTCTCATTTTACAAAGGCTTTTTTATAAAATGTACAGTCAATACGGCGGTGAATATTGCAAGGTAATTGATAGCCATGATCCCAGGGCTGAAGAACTGCTAAAGGATTTTAAGGGAGAAAAGTCAAAGTCAAATATCAATATTGCCATTTCTGTGGATATGCTGGACACAGGGATTGATATTCATGAAATAGTCAACTTGGTATTTGCCAGACCGGTAAAGTCTTTCATCAAATTCTGGCAAATGATTGGCAGGGGAACTCGCTTATGCGAAGACTTACTTGGACCAGGAAAAGATAAAAAGGTATTTTATATTTTTGACCATTGGAACAATTTTGAATGGTTCGATGAAAAATATAAACCGGTGGATGGGGCCGAACAAAAATCATTGCAGGAACGCCTTTTTGAGGCTCGAATAGACTTGGCTGAAACATCCTTGGAAAAATTCGACGAAGACAGTTTTAATTTAACTGTTGAAATCATTGAAAAAGATTTACGGGATTTGGAAGCAGTGAATACCATCGCCGTGCGGGAGCATTGGAAAGATATAAAAGTTTTGCTGCAAGAAGATATTTTGAAGCAATTTACCGGGCAGGCGAAAAAGGCGCTCCGGGAAACGATTCTACCACTAATGAAATGGCGGAATTTTGATCATGATATCTATGCCTATCGGTTTGACCTTTTGATGGTAAAGCTGCAAAAGGAAGTTTTAAAGGACACCAGTCAAGTTGAGAATTTCAAGAATGCTGTTCTGAATACCGTCGCTATGCTAAAAACGAACCTGAATCCTGTGAGAGCAAAATCAGGTCCCTTATCGAAAATTCAGTCTGATAAATTCTGGGATGATGTCACCGTCCTTTCTCTGGAAGAGATGCGGCGGGAGTTGCGGGGCATTATGAAATATATTGAAGGTAGAGGCGGTGTTCCAATCGAACCGTTGCAGTTGGATATTAAAGAAGATGAGGATGCTATCGAACATAAGCGATATCACCCGAAAATGACCAGTGTAGATATGGCAGCGTATAAAAACAGGGTAACGGAAGTTTTGCAAAGTCTATTTGACCAGAGCATAACTTTGCAGAAAATACGGGATGGTAAATCCATAAGTAAAAAGGATATCGAGGAATTGGTTTCATTAGTCGTGGCACATTATTCTGACTTCGATATATCTTTGTTAAAATATGCTTTTCCGGAAACGACAGGTGATCTTGAAAAAATATTTCACAAAATTTTAAACTCGGATCCGAAATTTATTGAAACTCAATTTAGCGAATTCATTCAGAAACACGGTGAATTGAAAGCGGATCAAATCCAGTTTTTAAGCATGATAAAAAATCATATCGTCCAATACGGCGGAATCGAATTGGAAAAACTCTACAAACCGCCATTTACCCTATTGGACAATCAAGGCATTGACGGCGTATTCCCACGGGAAAAAACAGTGGATGAAATATTTCAACTCATTAAATCAATTTCGGTAGAACATGAATAAAGAATTAACACAAAAATTAGAAAAATTGTGGCTGGATTTTAATGCAGCCGGCATTGTGAACCCATTAACCGTGATAGAACAAATCACCTATTTAATTTTCCTGAAATTGTTAGATGAAAGAGAATCTCGCAATGAGCAGATGAAAAAGAAAGGGCTGAAAGCACAATTTATTTTTAATGGAAAAAATCAACATTTACGGTGGAGTGAATTTCGCCATAAAAAAGGCGATGAAATGTTGAAAGTAATCAGGGATGACGTTTTTCCCCATATGAGGGAGTTCACGGCCAAAGATGAAAATTTTGGTCAATTTTTTAAAGATGCTATCCTTATGATACCTACAGGAAGATTAATGCAATCGGCGGTGGATCAGGTGGATGGTTTACCGTTAAGCAAAGGCGATGATAAAGGCGACCTGTACGAATGGATGCTAAACAGGATTACACAATCTGGACTTAACGGTCAGTTTCGCACCCCCCGACACATTATTCAACTCATGGTTGAAATGCTGGACCCCCAGCCCACTGATTTCATTGCAGACCCCGCTGCGGGGACATCGGGTTTTCTCATTAACACTTATCTCCATATTTTAAAAAACCATTCCAGCGAAGACGGGCAAATCAAACACGATGACGGACATATTCAATATCTCGGAGATAAACTGACAGAATACCAGGAACATATCCAAAACGGGATGCTAACCGGTTTTGAAATGGATGCCACGATGTTGCGTATTGGATCCATGAATCTGCTGCTGCATGGGATAGATAGCCCACACATTTTTTATCAGGATTCATTGGGGAAATCATTCAAAGACTCACCGAAGTACGGGAAATATGCTGAAAATTATTTTGATGTGGTGCTTGCAAATCCACCATTTAAAGGAACGGTGGACGAAGAGCATTTGGATACGAAACTCACCGGGGATGTGAATACGAAAAAGACAGAATTACTCTTTTTGGTGCGCATGTTGAAAATGCTGAAACCCGGCGGGCGTTGTGCCGTGATTGTGCCGGATGGTGTATTATTTGGTTCTTCTAAAGCACACAGGAATTTGCGAAAAATACTCATTGAAGATAACCAATTAGAGGGCATTGTTTCTTTACCTTCCGGCGTGTTTAAACCCTATGCCGGAGTTTCTACTGCTATTGTGATTTTTACCAAAAGTGGCAGAACAAAGGATGTTTGGTTTTACGATTTAACCGATGACGGTTTTTCTTTGGATGACAAACGAATCCCACTATATGATGATTCATTTGCGGGAGATCTTCCGGACTGCCTGAAACGCTGGCAGAAAAAAGACCTGGCAAAAGA
>CAZXNP010000170.1:0-5178 GCA_964642035.1 uncultured Anaerolineales bacterium
GATAATGGAATATACACAAACAACAACATACAAAGATATTGAAGTAACTTACACAGTAGTGAAACCTAAAAAAAATGGACTTAACTGATTTGAAAATATACGGAATTAATTTAACAGCATTGAGCATTTCAATGACCGACATAGATGTTTTTTTAAAAATAATTTTATTAAGTGTATCAATTGGTTATACTGTTCACAAATGGTATATGCTAAATGGAAAGAATAAGTAAACATATATCTTATAAAGAAGGGGTGTTTTCAAATACAGCCACTCGTCTTAATATTGACAATACCCCTGGTCAATTAGAGTTTTCTAACATGGGGGTAATTGCAGACAATATATTTGAGCCTCTTCGTAAATGGGTAAACGCCCCAATCAAAATTACTTCTTTTTACAGGTCTCCAAATTTAAATAAAGCTTTGGGCGGGAGTTATCGATCACAACATTGCGAAGGAAGAGCGATGGATATCGATGATGTCTTTGGCAGAACTACTAATGCTTTGATGTTTGAATACATTAAAAACAATTTAGATTTTGACCAGTTAATATGGGAGTTTGGAAACGACACGAATCCCGATTGGATACATGTAAGTTTCTGCTCTCCTGCTGAAAATCGAAGTCGTTGTTTAAGGGCTTTTAAGTTACACGGTAAAACTCACTATAAAGAAATATGAAAAAGCCTAAAAAAAAGTTTGGACAAACAACAGTAGGCAAACTACTTAAAGGTGCGGTTGGATTAATCAACCCAACCCTTGGTAACCTTATACAAGGAGAAATGTCTGTAGAGCAAGTATTCAGTTCAATACAAAAAGCCGAAGTTCCCTTACAAGACAAAATAAGGGCACAAGAAATGATACTTGAAGCTTACGAAGCTGAGGTGGCTGATAGAGCTAGTGCTAGACAAAGAGAAATGGCAGCGGTAGCATCTGGGTCTAATGATCTTCTTTTTAAAACTGTAGGCTGGGGAATAACCCTGTGTTTTGTTTCTGTCATAGCAGGAGCAATAGGTCTGTGGCAAATTCCTGAAGAATCTCAAAGATTATTTGACATGGGCTTTGGTGCTGTAGTAGCAGCTTTTACACAGGTCATTGGATATTATTTTGGCAGCTCAATGGGGAGTAAACAGAAAACAAACTTAATGAACGAGCACAATGGCTAAACAAGCTCTTTTTGTGTTTAGAGAAAACAAAAAAATTAAAAGGCCAGGCGTTCATGCTAAGACAAAGCACTCAGGTTTAAAATCCTCTAAAAATTATCGCAAACTTTATCGAGGTCAAGGGCGTTAAATTATTTGTATCTTTATATAAATAAAATTTAATAAAATGGATATTAGAAAAATATCAATTGGACCTGACTATAAATCAAGCGCAATGCACTACCTTGTTGGTCAAGAGGTGCTAGGAGGCAACTATTTTATTCATCTTATACAAAGCGACAGCGCTTTAAATACTTATAAAGTTTGGATTCAAAGAGAAGACGAGGTTTTATTATGGAAAGAATTTAGCCCTAACATGCCTGTGTCTATTGAATATAATATTAATTTTTAATGAGAGCGCCTTATAATTTTATTGTTGAACCTTTAAAGGGTAAAAGGTATGATAATACTAAAAAAGTAGAAGGCATAGATCTTGTTACAAGCACATCTGAAGAAAATCATTTTGCAGCAAATCGCTACGCAAAAGTTATAGCGACTCCTATTTATTATAACGGCAATATACAAAAAGGAGACACTCTTTTAGTTCACCACAATGTTTTTAAATATTATAACGACATGAGGGGGAGACAAAAAAGCGGCAGAAGTTATTTTAAAGACAACTTGTTTTTTATTGAAAACGATCAGTTTTATATGTACAAGCAAAAAGGAGAATGGTTTTGTCATGACAGATATTGTTTTGTAAAGCCCGTTGAAAAGCAAGAATCATATCTTGTTAAAAACCATAAAGAAGAACCCTTAGTTGGAACGATGAAATATTTAAATGATTACTTGTTAAAACAAAAAGTAAATAAAGGAGATAAAATAATCTTCCAACCAGAAAGCGAATATGAGTTTGTGGTAGATGGAGAAAAATTGTATCGTATGTACGATCATCAAATAACAGTAGTTTTATGAATATTTTAGTCTTAGACCATTTATTAGTAAATCCAGATAAATACGTTGAAAAAGTATTAGAAGGAGAGTTTGTAGATGTAAAAGACGGCGATTATACTTTTAAAGGAATACAAGTAAGGGATAATGACGAGCTAGCAATTATAGTAAAATCAATATATCCAGAGTACAGAATAGTTTATAATTTTATTAGACAATCTCCTGAGTTTCAGAAAGAACCTAATTTTAAACACACAGATGAAATGATGGGAGATAAAACTGTTTTGCTTTATTTAAACAAAAAACATCCCAAAGAAGCTGGAACAACATTATATGAAGAAGGAGATCCCGCTTGCACTATATATTATAAGTACAACCGAATGGTGGTTTTTGATTCTGAAATCTGTCATTCTAGGAACTTAAAAGATAATTTTGGTTCAGGCAATAACTCAAGATTAGTTCAAGTAATATTTATAAGAAAATGAAAAATATTATTAAATGCAGTCAATGTAGTGAAGAGTTTCCAGGGGGAGTAGAATATAGGGAGCATTGGGAAAAAGTTCATTTTTATCCTTATATTAAAAAAAATGGATTTGATTCTAAAAAAGCATTAGCTCAAAGTGAATCAATCAAAATATATAAAAATGAAATCTGAAGAGTTAAAAGTTAAAATAATTGAAGCTGGAAGAAAAGCCGTTGAGCAGCTTATTAAAGTAGCAAGAGAAGATATTATAAAACCTGACCCCGAAGACGAGCTTGCGGCGGATCGTTTAAAAAATGCAGCGGCTACAAAAAAATTAGCTATATTCGATGCTTTTGATATATTAAGCAAAATAGATCAAGAACAAGAAAATATAGCTAGCATTAATACTAAAGATAAAACATTAACAAAACAAGGATTTGCAGAAAGAAGGTCTAAATAATTTATATCAAAAACTAGAGGATTATATTCCAAGGACTGTGTTGGCTAAAAAAAACAAAGCGCGCACTTGGCTTTACGGATATAACGAAAAGTACGATGTAGTGGTTATAAGTAAAAGTGGAGAAATAAAAGATGTTATAAATATAAACGGCTTATGTATAGCACTGCCTAAGCCTCCAAAGCAAATAATTAAAAATTCACCAAAAGCTCACAACCAATATTGGGAAAGAAAAGAATTACCCAAAGAACTTTTTCGTATACAATCTATTTTTCAATGGAATGAAATGCCCACTGCTTTTAAATCTAAATGGGTAGATTATATAGAAACAGAGTTTGATAAAAGAGAATTAGGCCATTGGTTTTATAACAACGGCACGCCCACTTATATATCTGGATCACACTATATGTATCTTCAATGGACTAATATTGATATTGGGTTTCCAGATTTTAGAGAAGCCAATAGGATTTTCTTTTTATATTGGGAGGCTTGCAAGGCAGACAACAGATGTTTTGGATTAGATTATCTTAAGATAAGACGATCTGGGTTTTCTTTTATGGGTTCTTCAGAATGTGTTAATAAAGGTACATTAGCAAAAGATTCAAGGGTAGGTATTTTATCTAAAACTGGTTCAGATGCAAAAAAAATGTTTACCGACAAAGTTGTTCCCATAGCTAATAGGCTGCCTTTCTTTTTTAAACCCATACAAGACGGAATGGATAAACCTAAAACAGAATTGGCTTTTAGAATTCCAGCCTCAAAGATTACTAAAAAAAACATGTACGACACCGTAGATGAAGAGCTTTTTGGTCTAGACACTACAATCGATTGGAAAAACACCGACGACAACTCTTATGACGGAGAAAAACTTTTACTTTTAGTTCATGATGAAAGCGGTAAATGGATAAAACCAAATAATATTTTAAACAACTGGAGGGTTACTAAAACCTGTCTAAGACTAGGAAGTAAAATTATTGGCAAATGTATGATGGGATCTACGTCTAACGCTTTAAACAAAGGGGGTGATAATTTTAAAAAATTATACGATGACTCTAACGTTGCACAACGTAATTCCAACGGGCAAACTAAAAGCGGATTATATAGTTTATTTATACCTATGGAATGGAATATGGAAGGGTTTATTGACATTTACGGCATGCCGGTTTTTTATAAACCCGCTAAACCGATAAAAGGTGTCGATGGGGAGTGGATAAAAAATGGAGCAATAGACTATTGGAAAGCGGAAGTGGATTCATTAAAAAAAGACCCAGACGCTTTAAATGAATTTTATCGTCAGTTTCCACGAAGCGAATCTCACGCTTTCAGGGATGAAAGCAAGGGGTCGTTATTTAACCTTACAAAGATATATCAACAAATAGACTACAATGATTCTTTAGTTATGGAACACCATGTAACACAAGGAAAGTTTTATTGGAAAGACGGTAAAAAAGACAGTGAGGTTATATGGACACCTGATAACAGGGGAAGGTTTAAAATAACATGGTCTCCAAACAAACATTTACAAAATCAAAAAATACAAAAAAATAATTCTTTTTATCCTGTTAATGAGCATATTGGAGCATTTGGATGTGACTCGTATGACATATCAGGAACTGTGGGAGGCAGAGGGTCAAACGGTTCTTTGCACGGATTAACTAAATTTAGCATGGATGAAGCGCCAAGTAATGAATTTTTTTTAGAATATATTGCACGGCCTCAAACAGCAGAAATATTTTTTGAAGAAGTTCTTATGGCTTGTGTTTATTATAGCATGCCTATTCTTGTAGAAAACAACAAACCTAGGCTTTTGTATCATTTTAAAAACAGAGGATATAGGGGATATTGCATGAACAGACCAGACAAACATTATACTAAGCTTTCCAAGACAGAAAAAGAATTAGGAGGTATACCTAACACCTCTGAAGACGTAAAGCAATCACATGCGGCAGCTATTGAGTCTTACATTGAAAAACATATAGGCTTAGACTTAGAGTCTACCTATAGAGCTGCTGACGAAATGGGCTCAATGTATTTTACAAAGACATTAGATGATTGGGCAAAATTTGATGTAAGCAATAGAACAAAGTTTGATGCGAGTATAAGCTCTGGATTAGCCGTAATGGCAAATCAAAAAGGTATATATTTACCTGAGAAAAAACAATCCAAAATAA
>CAZXNP010000171.1:0-5168 GCA_964642035.1 uncultured Anaerolineales bacterium
CGATCGCTCCGACTGTGGGCAATCCCCGTGGCCGAAACCAGAGTCGCGAGGCTACGGCGCGGCGCCGTACAGCACCCGCGGCAGCCACAGGCTACTCGCGGGCAGCACTACCTCGAGGCGAAACAGGGCTGGTGACTGGTCGAGGCCGAGGAACACCATGCCGTGGCTGGCGGGGTCCTCATTGGCGCCGGCGTCGAGGCACACATTCATGACCGCCGCCTCCCCCGGCTGGACGGCATCTGGGGCGCCATCGACAGTCACATCGGTGCCGGACAGGACATCGATGCTGATGTCGGCCGTGGTCGTGCCGTCTGGCACGCTCCAGCCCTGGACCCAGACCTGGTACTGGCCCGCCGGCGGGAAGGACAGATGCACTTCCTCGTTTGCCGTGGGGGTCGTCGACGACGCCACCACCTCGCTGTTGGTGAAGTTGCCGTCGCCGTCGGCGTCGAGGACCACGAAGAGGTCCAGATCGTCCGTTGGCTGACCCCGCACGATCACGTCCAGGCTCGCCGCCCCCCCCGTCAGGTCCAGGTCCTGTTTGAAGGACGCCGCCGACGGATCGTTGGGCGGATCAGCCCGCAGCGCGGCCCCCTCAAAGACCTGGGGCACGGCCATACCGTAGGCCTGGGCCGTGAATCCGGGCATGTCCATTCCCGTGATCAAGGTCACCGGAGCACAGCTCCCCGGGCTCATGACAAGCCTGTTGGGCACCAGCTGCGCCGAGGACACGGTGGTGGTGAAGGGCAGCCGGAAATCGAGACCACTGAAGCGCACGCTGTGGATCATGATCTCGTGGAGACCTTCAGCGCCGCTGCCGGCCAGCCAGTCGGCGTTGCCGCCGGAGCTGGTGTCGAAGGCCCAGCGACCGCTGCCCAGATAGCGGTTGGGGCTGCCGCTCTTCAGGGCCAGGCCGTAGGGGCCGTAGAAGGCCGGGTCCGACCAATCCTCGTCGGCGTTGGCCGGGTCATCGGGGTTCGAGAAGCGATCGGCTTCGGGCCCGTACAGCAGGGTATCCAAGTCCGACTGCCTCTCGGCCTCGTCCTGCCACTCGGTGCGGATCACCCATTCGGCCCCGGGCGGCGGCTTCGCGGCATCCAGGAAGAAGAAGCGCCAGTCGCCGGCCTCGGGGCGCCACCCCCAGTCGTTGTGGCCACCGGTGGCGCCGTTGCTGTAGGGGGCGTCCGGGTCGTCGGCTGCGGCGCCGCCGAAGGTGACGGCATCGCCCCACTCGTACGGGGCTGCAACGTTGGCGACCACGGGAATGACGGTCCGCAGCCAGTCGGGCTCCCAGCCGGCACCGCTGGCGGGCTCGTCCCCGGGCGCCCGATCGTAGTCGGCGAAGATAGCCCCCTGGTAGAAGCCATATGCGGCATCCGCAGGCACCTCCATGGCGGCCCCCACATCAATTCGGCCGCCGGCCGGCACGCTCACAACGTTGTCCTCGAGCTCCAGCCAGTTCCAGGGCTCGTAGCGGTAGAAGTCCACCTGGAAGTGGATTTCCGTCTCGGGCACGTCCTCGGGCCGGCCGCTGCACGTCCCTTGAGAGTTGCAGAGCTCCCGGTGCCAGAGGCCGAGGTAGATGCCGGCCCCCCAGCGCTCCAGGGGATGGTGCACCGACACTGCCCACACGTGTTTGGCGCCGCCGTCGTACGAGAAGCGCATGTATTCATAGCGGTCGAGCTCCCCCTGGTCCCAGAGGAGGCCCCGGTTGCGATCCAGGCCCTGGGTGATGCCCGAATCCTCTGGCACCGACACGTGGTTCACCACGCCGTTGCCGTCCACATCGTCCCACAGCTTGCCGTCGTCATCCCAGTCCGTGTGGCGATACACCCCCATGCGGAAGTTGTTCTCCATGCGGTTGTCGCCGTTTGTGTCGAACAAGTCCATGGGGTAGCGGCCGCGGACCACCATCAGGTCCGTGCCCGCCGGGATCTTCGCCTCGTCGATCTCCTTGAGGTAATCCGGGGCCATGAAGTTGTACTCCGACTCATCGGCCCGGCGGGTGGTGATCACGTCGTCGTAGGAGCCGACCCGCCGCAGGGTCTGGCCCGACAGGGCGACCTCGATGTCGTGATCCGATGGGTTCACGAGGCTAATGGCGACCGAATCCGTGTCCCCCGGGTGCAGCATCTTGGCGAAGGCTTCGTGGCGCTCGCCACGATAGCTGCCCGGCGCCCACTCCGGCGGTTCGGCGTAGATGCCGTGGATGCCGGCCGCAATCCGCACGGCGTCGGCACCGTCGACCACCCCGGCGCCCATGGTGAAGGTGTCGTAGCCGGCGTAACGGGCCCCGGACATGAGGATGGTCCGGGCCTCCTCCCAGGTCGGCCAGCGGCCGTTCTTGTCCCGGAAGGCCTGGTAGACCAGGGCCATGTGGCCAGCGGCCACCGGTGACGAGCGGCTGGTGCCCCCCCAGGTGCCGTTGGCGAAGGCGCCGTTCTGCTCATCCTCGGGGGCGTTCCTGTTGGTCGTGACCGGATTGATGGGCACCGCCCCGGCGGCGAAGGCGCCGTCGGAGGCCACCTCCGGACCGTTGCGTCCGTCGGCCCCGGGGCCGCGGTTCGAGAAGGGGGTGATGTCGCCGTAGGCGATCTGGGTTGTCTCGGTGATCGAGTCCCAGCCCGTGGACCCCATCTGGGTAGAGGCGGCAATGCCCATGCTGGTGGCCGGGGCCGGGGGCGCCAGGGTGCCGTAGCCGGGGCCGCCGTTGCCCGTGGAGAAGAGGAACACCGTCGACGGGCTGTAGGTGCGGACGTAGTAGTCGATGAACCGGGAATCTGAATCCCAGCCGTCGTTGTCCGTGCCCGACCAGCCGTAGCTGTTCGAGGTCACCTGGATCTGATCATCCTCCCGGTTTGGGTCATGGCCGAAGACCGCGTAGCGCCACGCCGACTGGAAGGCCACCGAGGGGCCGCGGTACACATCGCCGATGGCCACCAGGCGCGCCCCCGGGGCCATGCCCGGGTTGACGGGCATCGGCTCCCCATCGCCGGGCAGATCCCGGAAGGCGAGATTCACCCCCGGGGGCACCCCCAGGCGCCCCTGGGAGACGACGTTTGAGGCGCACAGGGTACCGTGGGCCAGCTGGTCATAGGTCATGGCCACCAGGGTACCTGGGGCCGGCACCTTGTCCTCGATGCCCCACAGGTACGCCCCGGGCACCGGCAGCTTGCCGTCGGCCAGGAAGTACAGCAGCCCCCCGGACAGGTCGGCTATGCCATCGTTGCCCACCACGTCGCGCCAGGAGAGGGGGTCCTCCTTCGTTGTCGGCTTCTCCTCGGCGAAGTCGTGGTCATTATCCAGGTCCACGTACACCGTTTCGAAGGTGCCGTCGTCATCGGCATCGGTCAGCAACACTCCGGCCCAGGCGGCGTTGATGCCCTTTTCGGGGTCGGCCCCTAGACCAGCCAGGGTTGCATCAGGGTGGAAGCCGAAGCGGACGGTGCCGCCGGGAGCCACGGGCACCACGTACTTGCAGTCCTCATCCCCCAGGACTTGCTCGTTGTTGGCCGTGAGGATCAGGGGCTTGAAGCAGGCCGTGCTCACGGTCCGGGCGTCGATGGTCTGGGTCACCACCGCCGACTCCTGGCTCATGCTGATCAAGCCCATGGTGCCGATGGAAGAGAACTGGCCCGCTCCCTGGAGCTCCAGGGTATATAGATAAGTCGAGAAGGGGTCGTAGATCTGGGGCCAGCCGGCGTAGGGGTGACCGTCCGGCAGGGTGACCCAGGTGCCCTGGAGGTCCTGGTGGGCGAAGTCCGTGGAGGAGTCAAGCACCGCCACGGTCACCCCCGTACCGTCATACCCCATCTCCCAGGCCTCCCGGGCCGAGTGACCCTTGCCCACATCGAACCAGCCTTCCGGGGCAGCCCCGGCGCCCTGGCTCGGGCCCGTGGGATCCGCAGCGCCATCTTCGCCCTGGGCGGCGAGGAAGGCCGCGGTCTCGGACCACGGCGTATCGTCGGCCAGGCGCCTGCGCATGTCCGCGGCGTCCACGGCGGAATAGTCAGGCACCAAGTCCTCGTCGGGGGCACCGGGCAACGGGCGGCGAATCGTAGGATCCCCCGACCGGACCGAAGCCACCCCATCGAGGGCCGCCACCTCCAGGAGATCGGACGTCCTGACCTGGGCCAGCACCACGTGCTCCCCGGCTGGCCACGTGAAGGAGTGGGACCAAGTAGCGTAGTCCCCGAGATCCACTTCCCGGGCGGCCATCACGACGATTATGGCCTCTTGGGACCCGTCGGACTCCGCCATGGCCTGGCGCAGCCGGTCTCCCAGCTTCGCTTCGGGGGCCGCTTTGGCTTGGGTGGCCAGGGCAGCCAGGGGAGCTTCGTCGCCGTCGGCCCCCAATGGGGGCGCCGGGGGGGCAGCCTCGGGGGGCCGGGCGGCATACGCGCCGGCCAGGGTGGTCCCAAGAACCACGAAAGCCACCCCAAGGGCGGCCATCAGTCGTCGGTCGAAGGCGGGAAGCGACATGCGAATTCTCCTGTGGAAGCGGCGTCCTGGCACAAGCCGGTGCCCCGGGAGGCACTCATGGCCCGTGGGTCTGCTGCAGTTCAAACGCGGGCCATTATAACTGAAGCTGCCCAACGGGCGAGGCCAACTGAGGCGGGAACCTCCAAAGCGACTTCTCTCGCGACCTTAACGTTGCCCCGGCGGCCGGCGAGTATAATCCGCGCGTGATGATGCACCGACATACCTTGATGGCCGCTCTGGCCGTGGTCTTACTGGCCGGTTGCTCGAGATCCGGCGGCGAGGAGGTGGGACCAGGCTTCGAGGACGTGGCCGCCACCTCGCCGGACGCCGGGCCCGAAGCGGCCGCGGTGAACGTTGCCCGGCGGATGTTCGCCGACGACCTCGACATCGACGCGTCGTCCGTGGTGGTTCTCGACGTGCAGGCCACCACCTGGTCCGACAGTTCCCTCGGGTGCCCCCAGGCCGGCCAGGCCTATGCTCAAGTGTTGACGCCCGGCTATCGCATCCGCGTCTCGACCAACGGGGCCGAGGCAGTCTTCCACGCCGGGCAGCGGCCTGACCAGGACGCCCCAACGGTAATGCGCTGCGACGGCCCCGAGGCCCTGCCGGGGTCGGCGGCCTTCGGCGGCCCCGCCCTCGATGCAGCCGTGGCCGACCTGTCGTCGAAGGTGGACGAGGCCCCGGAG
>CAZXNP010000172.1:0-5128 GCA_964642035.1 uncultured Anaerolineales bacterium
CCTGGACCCCGCTGCCCGGACCGGTATCGGGGCTGCGGCTGGCGCTCATCGGCTCCGGGGGTGTGGATCACGACGATCACGGAACCCTCTGTGGCGCCCACAGCGGGGGCGGGGGCGCCGGCGGGCGGCCGAGCACGTGCCCGTGCCGCCGGCCCCCGACGAAGTACCGACGGCACCGGCCAAGGCCCCAGCCAAGGCGAAGCCGGAGCGGCCTCCCGCCCCAGCATGGCGGGCCGCTGGGGAGCCGGAAGAGGAGGAGCTCGAGGACCTCGAGGGTGCCCCTCACCGAAAGCGCAAGGCCAGGCGCCTGGTGCGGGATCCGGTCACGGGCAAGATGGTGGCCATGATCCGCCGCAAGCGCTCGCGGCGCCGGGGCGAGTGGATGAGGGACGTGGAGACTTGGGAGGAGGAGACCGATACCGAGGGGGAGGAGCCGGACATGAGAGATTTCGACCTCTTCGGCGAGCCCGAGGAATTCGGATTCGAAGACGAGGAGGATGACGAGGAATAGGCGCGGCGCCAACGTGAGGCGCCGCGAGCCGGAGCGAACCTGCGTAGTGTGCCGCCAGCGGCGCCGAAAACCGGATCTCGTTCGGGTGGGGCGAGGGCCGGGCCTACCCTTGGCGGTGATGCCCTCGGGGCGCGGGGGCGGCCGAGGCGCATACGTGTGCCGCCGCCCGGAGTGCTGGACGTCCCCCCACCGCAACCCGCGTCTGGCCGGCGCATTGAAGTACCTGATCACGGACGAGGAGGCAGCGGCCCTCGATGAGTGGGGAGCCGCCCACGTGGCAGCGACAGCGGCGGCGGACGCCGCCGGCGCCGCGCAATCGAGAGCAGCGGTAGACACCGGAGCTTCAAATGCCGAGTAAAGTGAAGGAAGCCAAGACCGTCGAGATCCCGCCCCGCCTACCGGTACGGGAACTCGCCGACCGCCTCGAGATCAGCCCGGTGGACCTCCTAAAGGCGCTAATTGCCAACGGCGTACTGGCCACGATCACCCAGGACATCGACTACGAGACGGCGGCGATCGTCGCCGAGGACCTGGGCTTCAACCTGCTCCTGGAAGGAACCTTGGCCCGGGAGGCGGAGGAGGCGGCCGCGGTAGAGGCTGAGCCGGTCGAGACTGAGGCAGCAGCCCCGGCTCCCCCGGAGATACCGTGGTACATCGCCGACGAGGCAGACTCCGATCTAGAGCCCCGGGCTCCCATCGTGAGCGTCATGGGCCATGTCGATCACGGCAAGACGACTCTCCTTGACACCCTTCGGAACACCACGGTAGCCGCCGGGGAGTCGGGGGGCATCACCCAGCACATTGGTGCCTACGCCCTGGAGCGGGACGGGTCCACCATCACCTTCGTGGACACCCCGGGCCACGAGGCCTTCACGGCCATGCGGGCCCGGGGGGCCCAGACAACCGACATTGCGGTCATCGTCGTAGCGGCCGACGATGGCGTCATGCCCCAGACGAGAGAGGCCGTGGACCACGCCCGAGCCGCCGGAGTGCCCATAATAGTGGCCGTCAACAAGATCGACCTCGAGGACGCCAAGCCCGACCGCGTCCTGCAGCAGATGGCCGACCTAGACGTCGTGCCCGACTCGTGGGGGGGCGACACCTTCTTCATCCCCGTGTCAGCCCTCACCGGAGAGGGCCTCGACGAGCTGCTCGACGCCATTTTGCTGGTTGCCGAGGAGGCAAAACCCAGGGCCAATCCCCGTCGTGCCGCCCGGGGCACAATCATCGAGGGCCGGGTTGAACAGGGCCGCGGTGTGATCGCTTCGGCCGTCGTCCAGACTGGTGCCCTCCACACCGGGGACACCATCGTCACGGGCACTCAATTCAGCCGAGTCCGGGCCATGTTCGATCAATCGGGGGAAGCGGTGAAGGAAGCCGGCCCGTCGATGCCCGTCGAGATCATGGGCCTCTCCGATCTCCCGGAGGCCGGCGCGCGATTCGAGGCGGTGGCCAGCGACAAGGCCGCCAAGCGTCTGGTAGCCGAGCGAGAGACAGCGGCCCGGTCGGCCCCCGCCGGTCCAGTCTCCAGGCCCCCCATCACCTTGGACGATCTTTTCGCCCGCGCCGAGGCAGGCGAGGCCAGGTCCTTGAACGTGGTCGTGAAGACCGACGTGCAGGGCACCGTGGAGCCGGTGGTGGCATCCCTGGAGGGCCTGTCGGGGGCGGTGGCCGTGTCCGTGCTTCATGCCGCCGCCGGCGACATCTCGGAGTCCGACGTCAACCTGGCCGCGGCTTCCAGTGCGGTGATAATCGGATTCCGCGCGGCCCCAGACGCCGCCGCCCGCACCGCCGCCGATCGCCTGGGCGTCGAGATCCGGCAGTACGAGGTGATCTACAAGCTCGTCGAGGACGTGGAGGACGCCCTCACCGGAATGCTCGAGCCGGAGTACCACGACGTGGAGGTCGGCCGGGCCGAGGTGCGAGCCGTGTTCCATGTCCCCCGAGCGGGAACCGTCGCCGGCTGCTACATCAGCTCCGGGATCGTCAGGCGCAACAGCGCGGCCACTGTGATCAGGAACGCGGAGGTGGTCGCGGACACGACGGTGTCGTCGCTGAAGCGGTTCACGGAGGATGTCCGGGAAGTCCGGGAGGGCTTCGAATGCGGCATCGGCCTGGCCGGATTCGACGACTTCGAAGAGGGTGATCAGATCGCCTTCACCCTGCGCGAGCGGGTCAGATGACCGCCCTCCGGGGCCGGGCCGAGGGCCAGGGCCCGCCCGCGGCGACCGCGTGAGGCGCCTGGCATGCCCACACGGCGTCAGCGGCGGGTCAACGAGCTCATTCTAGAGGAGCTCTCCATGCTTGTTCCCGGCCGCCTGGACGACCCCCGGGTGTCCGATGTGGCAATAACCCGGGTAGAGACGACCCAGGATCTGTCTACAGCCAAGGTGTACTACATCTGCCCCGACGTGGACGCCCATGACCGGGGGCCCGCTATTGCCCTGGCCCAGGCGGCCGGCGTGCTCCGCACGGAGTTGGGGAGCCTCGGACTACGGCGCCTGCCCCAGCTTATCTTCACCCGTGACGTGGCCTACGAGCGGGGCGAGCGGGTGCTCCATATCCTCGATCGTCTTGGCCCTACCACCAGCAACGACCCTGCGCCGGATGGTCCAGGCGCCGAGGCGACCGATAGCGGCGGCGCGGTCTGAAGGACAGGGCAAGGTCCGCTCTCCGCCATGGGGCGGCCATTATCGGCGGCGCCGGCAGCGTCTGGGTGGGCACCCACCGGGAGCCGGACGGGGACGCCATCGGCAGCCTCCTCGGCCTGGGCCACATTCTGAAGACCGCGGGCATCCGCTCCACCCTGGCGTGCGCCGATCCTGTGCCGGCCGACCTGCGTTTTCTCCCCGGTGCCAGCGGCGTGGTGTCCCGGGGCCCAGAGGGAGAGGACCTGATCGTGGCGTTGGACGCCGGAGACCTTGGCCGCCTCGGCGACCTCATCGCCCCGGAAGATTGGGCCCGGCGCCGGACGGTGGTCCTCGACCACCATGCCTCCAACTCGGGTTACGGCAGCGTCGATGTCGTGGTGCCCGACGTGGCATCCACCTCGGAGCTCGTCCTAGACCTCGCCCGGCTGCTGGGAGTGAAGCCGACGCCCGAGGCGGCCACCTGCCTTCTGACAGGCATCCTCACCGACACCCTCGGCTTCCGAACGTCAAACACCACCTCCGGCACCCTGCGCCGCGCCGCCGATCTGGTCGACTCGGGAGGCCCCCTCTCGGATATTGTGGAGAAGGTATTCGCCTCGCGACCCCTTCATACGATGCTCCTGCTGGGCCGGGCCCTGGAGTCCCTCAAAGTGATTGACGGCCTTGGAGTGGCCATTCTCTCGGTGGCCGACCTCGACGAGCTGGGGGCCGGCGCCGCCGACACCCGGGGCATTTCCTCCTTCCTGGCCACAACAAGGGAACTGGCGGCGGTGGCCCTCTTGAAGGAACGGCCAGACGGCAAGACGGACGTGTCCATGCGCTCCAAGCCGGGCATAGACCTGGTGCCAGTTGCCCGGCGCCTCGGCGGTGGCGGTCATCCCCAGGCCGCTGGCGCCACCCTCGGCACCGCGGGCCCAGAGGCCACGGCCCAGGTGTGGCGGGCTCTGCGCCGGGGGATCGGACAGGCTACATGATGGGCCCCGGCCACGGAGGCAGGCGGTGATTCGGGCCGAGCCACCCAAGAGCGGCATCCTGGTGATCGACAAGCCGGCGGGCATGACCAGCTTCGATGTGGTGCGCCGGGTGCGGTCCGCCGCCGGTGTCCGTCGTGTTGGCCACGCGGGGACCCTGGATCCGGCGGCCACGGGCGTGCTGGTCGTCTGCCTTGGGTCGGCCACCAGGGTGGTCGATGCTATTCAGGCCGGGACAAAGCAGTACGAGGCGACGATCGTGTTCGGAGTCACCACCACCACCTACGACGCGGAAGGGGACGTGGTGGCCTCGTCAGACGCCACGGGTCTGACTCGTCGCGCCGTGGAGCAAGCCCTGGACGCGTACCGGGGATCCATAATGCAGGTGCCACCGATGTACTCGGCCCTCAAGGTGGGCGGCCGCCGATTGTACGAGCTGGCCCGGGAAGGGGTCGAAGTCGAGCGGCCGCCCCGCAGCGTCACCGTCCACCGCCTGGCCTTGGTGAGCTTCAACCCGCCGGAAGCAACTCTGGAAATGGCCGTGTCAAAGGGCACCTATGTCCGCAGCCTGGCCCATGACCTCGGCCAAGACCTTGGAGTGGGGGCCCATTTGTCCGCCTTGCGGCGCACAGCCGTCGGCCACTTCTCCCTCCCCGACGCCCACGGCCTCGACGATGTGGTCCGCGCCTTTGCCGAGGGCTGGTGGCCCGGGATCATTCACGCCCTCGACTCGGCCCTCATCGACCTGCCGGCGATGGTGGTGGAAGCGGAGGCGGAAGCGGCCATGCGCCATGGCCGCCAGATCGATGGCCCAAGGCCTCCGGGGCCGACGGCCGCGGAGCCGGTAAGGGTGTATGGCGCCAATGGGACCTTCGTCGGCCTCGTGGTATGGGATGCCACATCCCAGCGATGGCAGCCGCACCGCGTGTTCCCGGAGCCGGCCTCCTGATGGGGGCCCGCGGGGGGGGGGCCCCAGCCCCTGGGCCACTCCAGGC
>CAZXNP010000173.1:0-5026 GCA_964642035.1 uncultured Anaerolineales bacterium
GGCTGACGAGATCGCGGCGCCCGGGCCCCAAGCGGGCCTGACTCTGTGGCTGGCGGCCCAGGGCGTGCCCCACGCCCCGGATCGCCTGGCCCTGACCAAAAGAGAGGCCCAGGGGGTCGCGGCCGTCGCGGCAATGGTGACTGTCGGGGGCCCGGCGGACACGGAGGATCCCGTGGCCCTGTTCGGCGGGTTGTCGAAGTACCGATTGGATGACTGCGTGATGGCATGGGCGGCCGCAGGCAGTAGGGGACCGCGAGTCGGTCTCAGGACGTACGTGCTGCACCTGGTGGGGACTCGGACTGCCATCACCGGAGCCGACCTCAAGGACCTCGGATGCCCCCCCGGCCCCGCCCTCGGGCAAATTCTCGAGGCGATCCTGGAGGCGCTCCTGCTCGATCAGGCTCTGACTCGGGACGATCAGCTTGCCCTGGCCCGTAGACTCGTGGCCGAAATGCGCCAGGCGCCGCCATAGGTGCTCCAGACCCGAGGCGGGGCACCGTCGAGGGCACGCCCGTGCGCCTGGGTCCGGGCCTGCAGATCGTGGCCGTTGCCGGCTGGGAAGCCAGAACCGGCCGAGGCGCGATGTATTGCCAACCCTTGGCGGTCATCGCCATCAACGCCGCCGGTCCGCAGCGAATCGCCCTTGCCCCGGCCGGCGCCTATCCCCCAGCGTCCGAGTCGGTACCGCCCCCCAACAACATGGAAGCCAGCGCCATCGTCGAGCTAATGGTGGCCGTCGGACCTTTCAGCGGCGGCGCCCTCATCCACTTCAGCCCCGTCGCTATAGTGCCGGGGCAATCGCCGCAATTTGGTGCCCCCCACACCGTGCGGTTGACAGCCGACGGCACCTTCAGCCATGTCTCATCGCCACCGGCATCCCTACCCTCCGGCTCACCCCCAGGACGGTGACTGGCCCCGACATGTTATAATCCGCGGCCATGCCGCCAACGGGGGAATTGGCCTGACCGTGAGCACTGATCGCACCAATGATGAATGGCTCCGCGATCTACGGGGCGACGGCGCCCTTCGCGACGCCGCCATCGCCCAGCTCCGCGAGTATCTGTTGCGGGCGATTCTGGTGTATCTGACTCGTCACCGAAGCGATCTTGCCGGTCTCGACTACGAGGAGCTGCATCAGCTTTCCGAGGACTGGGCCCAGGCGGCGCTGCTCCAGGTCATGGGCAAGCTCGACACTTTTCGAGGCGCTAGTAAGTTCACCACCTGGGCGTATCGCGTGGCCATCAATCTGGCGGCGGCCGACCTGAGGCGCAAACGTTGGGACGATCTGTCCGTGGAACAGCTCACGGAACGGCACCCTGGCGCCCTGGCCCATCAGATGGACGACCAGACGGCCCCAAGCCCTGAGGTGGCCATGACCCGCTCCCAGATCTGGGACGCCATTTGGGAGGTCATCACCCAGGACCTGACCCCCAGACAGCGTACCGCCTTGATCCGGGGCGTGTTGGATGGCGCGCCCATGGAAGTGGTAGCCGAAGAGCTGGAGACAAACCGCAACAACGTGTACAAGATCGTTCACGATGCCCGCAGGAAACTGAGGGCCGTGCTCGAGGGTCGAGGCTGGCGGGCAGAGGACGTCCTCGCCGCCTTCGCCGCCGAGGGCGGCGAGTGACCGGCCGGCGGAGCGGCGGCGGCCAACAGCCCGTAAGAGGCCAGAGCCGAAGCGCATCCCAACCGCGAGTGGAGGAATGATGGGGAGCGATCGCGTGCGATCTCTGGTAGCGGCGATTTTCAACACCCGGGACGTGGAGATAGACTGCCAGCGCTTCATGGACGTGGTTGCCACCTACGTCGACGCCGAGGTAGGGGGCCTAGGCACCGCCGATGTGGAAGCGACCGTCCCCCACCACGCCCGGATGTGCCCGGCGTGCGCCGAGCTCTACGAGGCTTTGCACCACGTGGCCGCCCTGGAGGCAGATGGCGCCTTGCCCTCTGCCGACGAGCTGTGGGCCGAGCTGGAGGCCATGGTGAGCACCAGCCCGCCTCACACCACGGCTGCGGACGCCGGTCCGGGCCAGGGCGCCGATCGGGGCCGGGACTCCTCAGGCCAACACGGCTCGTCCTCGAGGGCACCGGGAGGCGCAAGAGGCGGTCCCGACATTGGCGCGGCCCGGCAGGGCTGGCTCGGCGGCTGGCGCCAAAGTGTGTCGCGCCAGGGCTTGTCACGGGGCTGGGGCCCTGTCACCGCCGCCGCGGCTTTGGCGATAATAGCCGTGCTTTCCGTCGGCTGGGCCCGGAGTCGCGGCGAGGCGGCGGAGCTGCGGCAGGCCCTCAACAGAGTGGCCAGCTCCCAGGTCACCCGGGCGGCTAGCAATGAGGACGGTGCCTGGCTCCGGGTCGACTACGCCCCGGCCGAGTCCGGCTTCGTTGTTTGGACTGGCGACCTCCACGAGAAGTCAGGGGTTGACAGGTTCCGGTGTTGGCTCATTGGGAAGGACGGCAGCCGCACCGCCGTCGGCAACTTCGACATGGCGGACCATGACTCATCGTGGTGGATGATGGAGGCCGATGGCCCAATGAAGGAGTACGAGGCGGTGGTGATCACCCGAGAGCCAGACGGCGCGGAGGTCTTGCGGGCGGCCCTGACCCCGTAGTACCCGGGCCAGCCTCACTCCTGGCCCGGGGCGCGATTTTTGCGGCGGCGCCGCCGGCTCTATAATCGCCCCCGGCATACCATGATGGAACCTGACCTCCTGGGCGAGCGCTCTCGCCTCGAACGCGACGCGATGGCGTGGCCGCCTGCTTCCTGGGAGCGGGAGCCCCAGGCGTGGCGGGACGACGTCGACTACGGGGCTGACGCGAACGCGTCGGTCGGCCCCGGCACTGCGGTGCTGGAGCCGGTTCCACGGCGGCCTGCCATGGCCCGCCTGGGCCCCCTGGCGCGTGAGATCTTCGAGACGGTTTTCCTCACCGCCCTCATATTCGTTGGTATCCGCCTCGTGGTGCAGAATTTCCGAATCGAGGGCCGCAGCATGCAGCCCACGCTCCACGACGGCGAGTATCTCCTCGTCAACAAACTGAGCTACGCCCTCTTCGGTTCCCCCCAGCGCGGCGACATCATCGTGTTCCAAGCCTGGGGCCAGGACAAGGACTTCATCAAGCGGGTTGTCGGGCGCCCTGGCGACGATCTCGAGATTCGGGACAATCGCATCTTCGTCAACGATGTGGCCCTGGACGAGCCGTACCTGAACGATGGCACCACCGGCGGGCCCGGCGGCGTGATCCACCTGGAAGACGATCAGTACTACGTTCTCGGGGACAATCGAGGCAATTCGAGCGACTCCCGCACCTATGGCCCCTTGCCCGGGGAGCGTATCATCGGCAAGGCCTGGATCACGTACTGGCCCCCCAGTGACGTGGGCGTGATACCCAACAACATGGCCTCCTTCGCCTCGTCTCGCTAGGGGTCCGACTCGCGGCGGCCTGGGGGTCGCGACAGCCCCGCCGCCGGGCGAGATGCTGAGGCGGCCAACCCTCGGGGCGCCGGGTGGCCTCCAGGCCCGCAGGTGCTTAGGTCGCGCCGGTGCCCCTCCGGCTATCCGCCGCTCACATCCGGGAGCAGATACCCGATGCTCGACATACGTCTGTTCCGCGCTGATCCCGAATTGGTGCGCCGGGGCCTGGCCAGCCGCGGCGCGGATACCTCCGTGGTTGACAAGATTCGCGAGACGGATACCGAGTGGCGCTCCGGTCTGGGCCGACTGGAGGCCCTGCGGGCCCGGCGCAACGCGGGCTCCAAGGCGATCGCCACGACTTCCGACCCAGCGGCGCGGCGCGAGGGCATCGACGCCATGCGGGCCCTGGGCCAACAGATCAAGGCCCTGGAGGCGCAGGTGGCGGCTGCCGAGGCCGAGGTGCATGCGCTCCTCATGGCCCTGCCCAACTTGCCCGATCCGGAGGTACCAGCAGGGGACTCCGACGCCGACAACGTCGTGGTCCGGTCGGTAGGCACTCCGGCGCCGGCGGCAGAGGCAAAAGCCCACTGGGACCTGGGCACCGGGCTGGGGATCATCGATTTCGAGCGCGGTGCCCGGCTGGCCGGCAGCCGGTTTTATGTGCTACGCGGTGCCGGCGCCCGGCTTCAACGGGCCCTCATCGACTGGATGCTCGAGCTGCAGACCTCGCGGGGCTACCTGGAGATCTACCCACCCTTCGTCGTTCGAGAACAGTGCATGCGGAACTCGGGCCAGCTGCCGAAGTTCGCCGATAACCTATACCGCGACATCGAGGACGACCTGTGGCTTGTGCCGACCGCCGAGGTGCCCCTGACAAATCTCCACGCCGGCGAAATTCTTGAGGATGAGGACTTGCCCGTGGCCTACGTGGCCCACACTGCGTGCTTCCGCCGGGAGAAGATGAGCGCCGGCCGCGACGTCCGGGGCATCAAGCGCGGTCACCAGTTCGACAAGGTGGAGCTCTATCGCTTCACTCGGCCGGAGGATTCCGAGGCCGCCCTGGAGAACATGGTGGACGACGCGACCGCGGTTCTCGAGGGCCTGGAGCTGCCGTATCGCGTGGCGGCGGTGTGCACCGGGGACCTCGGCTTCGCGGCCCGCAAGACCTACGATGTGGAGGTTTGGGCGCCCGGGGTGAGGGAGTGGCTGGAAGTGAGCTCGGTGTCAAACGTCGGCGACTTCCAGGCCCGGCGGGCGAGCATCCGGTTCCGCCGGCGCAGAGGGGGGCCGCCGGAGCCGGTGCACACCCTCAATGCCTCGGGCCTCGCCCTGCCGAGAACCATGATCGCGGTCATGGAGAGCTACCAGCTCCCGGACGGGCGCATCCGGGTGCCCGACGTGCTCCAGAAGCGCATGGGCACGGACGTCATCGGCTAGGAGCGCGGCCGGAAACCCCTGGCGGCCCAGGTCGAGACGCGGCACAGTCCGGGTGAAATGACCTCTGTTTCGGAACCCGACCACGAGGGGCTGGACGCGACCGACGGCCCGAAGCCTTCAAGCCGGTCAACGACAACTACAAGTGCCCATGGCGTCAATTAGAAATGCCCAGGATG
>CAZXNP010000174.1:0-5005 GCA_964642035.1 uncultured Anaerolineales bacterium
GGGGCCCATCTCACGAGAAGATGCGTCTCGCGAATGTAACAAAGGTTGTAACACGTAGTGAAAAATTTCGCCCCAACAAGGGCGGCAATGTCCCCCGCCTCGATTGACTCGACCTCCTCCCGCCGGTCAGCGTGCATCCTTACGATTCGTCCACAACGCAGAGTCTTAGACTTGGTGGCATTCAAGACCTTATCCCCAGTCTTCAGAGTCCCGGAGTACACGCGGACGAAGGCGAGCTTACCCACGTAGGGATCCGTCACTATCTTGAAGGCCAGGGCGGCAAAAGGGGCCGAGGGGTCGGCAGGCCTCTCAACCAGCTCGCCGTTGATCGGGTTCTCACCTTGGACGGGGGGTACATCCAGGGGGCTTGGAAGGTAGTCCACGACGGCGTCGAGCAAGAGTTGCACCCCCTTATTCTTAAGGGCACTGCCGCAGTAGACTGGCACAAGACGCCCGGCCAGAGTGGCTCTGCGCAGACCAGCCTGTAGGGTGGGGACGTCGATGTCCTCGCCCTCGATGAATAGGCGTTGGACATCGTCATCGTGCTCCGCGATGGCCTCGACCAAGGTCTCCCGAGCCGCAGTGGCCGCGGCAACTAGGGGCGACGGGATCTCAACTTCCTCCGGCACAGTCCCTAGATCGTCTTCGTTCCACGTATAGCCCTTCATCGATAACAGATCCACTACGCCCCGAAACTCGGCCTCGCTTCCAATCGGCAGCTGCATGGTGACCGGCGCAGCCCCGAGGCGATCAACGATCATCGATACCGTGTGATTAAGATCGGCGCCAACCCGGTCCATCTTGTTGACAAAGCAGACTCGGGGCACGCCGAATCGATCCGCCTGACGCCAAACCGTCTCCGACTGGGGCTCCACGCCGGCTACGGCATCAAATACGACAATCCCGCCGTCAAGGACGCGCAGACTACGCTGCACCTCCACGGTGAAGTCGACGTGACCCGGGGTGTCGATGATGTTCACCCGATGGCCCTTCCACTCCGCCGTGGTGGCCGCGGCAGTGATAGTGATGCCCCGCTCGCGCTCCTGGGCCATCCAATCCATGATGGCCGTACCCTCGTGGACCTCGCCTATCTTGTAGGTCCGGCCGGTGTAGTAGAGGATCCGCTCGGTGGTCGTCGTCTTGCCGGCGTCGATGTGGGCTATGATCCCAATGTTGCGGGTTCTTGAGAGCTCGTGTTCAGTCATGTCAGCGCCTCGTGCGCCCTCTGCGATGCCCGGCTCAACTGGCCTTACCAGCGATAGTGGGCGAAGGCCTTGTTGGCCTCCGCCATACGGTGAGTCTCTTCCTTCCTGCGGATGGTGGCGCCGGTGTTATTGGCCGCGTCCATGATCTCTGCCGCCAGGCTCTGGGCCATAGGTCTACCTGTGCGAGAACGGGCGGCTCCGATGAGCCAGCGCATTGCCAGGGACACCTGTCGCTCCGGGCGCACTTCGATCGGCACCTGATAGGTAGAGCCGCCCACCCGCCGAGGTTTGACCTCGACCAACGGTTGCGCGTTGCGCATCGCCTGCTCGAACAACTCCAGGCCGGACTTCTTCATGCGGTCCTCTACAGCCCGCAGGGCGTCGAAGAACACGCCCTCCGCCACGCTCTTGTTGCCACCGACCATCAAGTGGTTTATGAAGCGGCCCGCCAGTTCGCTGCCGTACGTTGGGTCTGGGGCCACCTGTCGCCGCGGTGCTCGATTGCGTCTGGGCATTCTCGTCCTCTCGACTGTTATCTTGACTGGCGACCGACGCAAAATGACCCCGAGTCGGCTCTCCAATGTCCGGGCCCACAAACTGGGCCGCGCCTCGGGATCGAGTGTGGTCGCTCCCCTACGGGAGCCGCGCCGGTTTGGATGCGGGTCTCGCCCCGTCCACCTGGCGCGGTGCCAGTCGATTCCTTACTGCGGTCGCTTCGCTCCGTACTTGGAGCGCCCTCGGCGCCGGGCATCGACACCGGCCGCGTCTAGGGCGCCTCGAACCACGTGATATCTGACCCCCGGCAAGTCGCGGACGCGCCCCCCTCGGATCAGCACCGTCGAGTGCTCTTGTAAATTGTGACCCTCCCCTGGGATGTAGGCGGTGACCTCCAACCCGTTTGTGAGGCGAACGCGGGCTACCTTCCTAAGGGCAGAGTTCGGCTTCTTGGGGGTCGCAGTGCGCACTAGAGTGCAAACGCCCCTCTTCTGAGGCGATCCGCCAGTCTCCGACAATCGTCGCTCATACGTGCTGTACACGTACCGCAGCGCCGGTGCCTTGACCTTCTTCTTGTGTCGGGCCCGTCCGCGTCGAACGAGCTGGTTGATTGTCGGCACTTCCCTCTCCGTTGCAGTCTGGACGACTCCGGGCGGCAACACGCGCAAGGGGCGAGTATAGCGCGCTACCCCTCCCGTGTCAACAGGTAGCAACCCTAGGGCGACGATCCGGTTGCCCCAGAGGGCCGCCGCGGCCCTTCGGCCGGGCTCCTAAGTGCGATCCGCACGCCGCCGGCTAGGCGGCAACCGCAGGCTCAGGCCGAGGCGAGGAGTCCGATCTTCGTCCGCATCGCGCCCGAGCATGAGCTCCTTTCCACCGGCGTCGAGCACCTTGACGGACAAGCCGAGGCTCTGGAGCTCCTTGATCAACACCCGGAAGCTCTCCGGCGCACCGGGGTCCTGGATCTCCTCCCCCTTGACAATTGCCTCGTAGGTCTTGACGCGGCCGGTGACATCGTCGGATTTGATTGTCAGCATCTCCTGGAGGGTATGAGCGGCCCCGTAGGCCTCGAGCGCCCACACCTCCATCTCGCCGAAGCGCTGGCCCCCGAACTGAGCCTTCCCCCCAAGGGGCTGCTGCGTGACCAAAGAGTACGGTCCCGTCGACCGGGCGTGTACCTTGTCCTCGACCAAGTGGGCTAGCTTGAGCATGTAGATGATGCCCACGGTTACCGGCTGGTCGAAGGGCTGGCCGGTCTTGCCGTCGAAGAGCCGCGCCTTGCCAGTCAGCGGAATGGGGATGCCCGTCGCGGCCGCGACACGCCGGCCTGCCGCGAACAGCCCATCACGGTCCAGCTTCTCGGGCTTCAAGTCGGAGAAACCCTCATGGCGCGAGATAATCTCAGCGAGCCACAGTCGCATGGCGGTGGTGATCGTGTAGGAGTTGGCCTCGTGGCGCTCCTCGACGGGCAGCTCCTGCCCTTCGAACTGCATCAGCAGGTCGGTGTCGAAGCCCTGCTCGAGGAGCCACTGCCTCATCGCGCTGCGGCGGGCGTAGACCTCGTCGGTCCACAGCCGGGCCTCATCGACGTCGTCCAGCCAGTCCTCAAGGTAGAGGAGTCGCAGCTCCGCATCGTCTTGGACGCTCATGGGATCGAGGCCTTCGTCGACGAGCCAAGACCACGCCCTGTCGCCCACGTCGCTCCAAGCCTTGTCGATCATCCAAGCCCGGGCCAGCTCCGCGGCGATGTCGTTCTCGGTGGCCCCGTCGAACACTGGCGTCATGGCTTTGAAGCCCAAGCGCGACGCCGCCCAGCCCAGGTGTGTCTCGAGAATCTGGCCAATGTTCATGCGTCCCGGCACGCCGAGGGGATTAAGAATGAGATCCACCGGCGTTCCGTCTTCCAGGAACGGCATGTCTTCAACCGGTACGACCTGGCTGATGACGCCCTTGTTGCCGTGGCGACCGGCCATCTTGTCGCCCTCTGTAATCTTGCGTTTCTGGGCCACGCTCACCCGAACCATTCGTTCTACACCTGCAGACAGCTCGATGGCGTCGTCACGCTGGAAGGAGCTGATCTCCACAACCTTGCCCCGCTCGCCGTGGGGCAATCGCAGGCTCGAGTCCTTGACCTCCCGAGCCTTCTCGCCGAAGATCGCCCGGAGGAGTTTCTCCTCTGGGGTTAGATCGGTTTCACCCTTGGGCGTGATTTTGCCAACCAGGATGTCCCCCGGTTGCACCTCGGCACCGGTGCGAATGACGCCCTCCGCATCGAGGTCCTTCAGGGCCTCGTCACCAACATTGGGTATATCCCGGGTAATCTCCTCAGGACCCAGCTTGGTGTCCCGAGCCTCCACCTCGTGCTTTTCGATGTGTATCGAGGTGAACTTGTCATCCTGAACCATGCGCTGGCTTATCAGGATCGCGTCCTCGAAGTTGCCCCCCTCCCACGACATGAAAGCCACCACGCAGTTCTGCCCGAGGGCGAGCTCGCCGTTCTCCGTGGACGACGAGTCGGCCAGGACCGTGCCGGGGGTGACCCAGTCTCCCTTGCGGATGACAGGTCGCTGATCGATGGTGGTGGAAGCGTTCGATCGCATGTACTTCTTCAAGCCGTAGACCCGGACGCCGCCGTCCTCCTCCCGCACCAGACAGCGGTCGCCGGTCGCGCTGATCACTTCTCCCGGCTTGTCCGCCACCACGGTGTGGCCCGAGTTGGTGGCCACCTGAATCTCCATGCCCGTACCAACGTAGGGCGACTCGGGCTTCAGCAGCGGCACCCCTTGGCGAAGCATGTTGGAACCCATCAGCGCCCGGTTGGCGTCGTCATGCTCCAGGAATGGAATCAGCGACGTGCTCACGCTTACAATCTGCTTCGGGTCGACGTCCATGTAGTCCACCTGCCGCGGCAACACCACCATGAACCGGTCGGCCCGCCGCACGCTGACCTGGTCCGCCGCGATTTCCTTATGCTCGTTCAGGGGCGTATTGGCCTGGGCAACGTTGAACCCGTCCTCGACATCCGCCGTGAGAAACTCGGTTTCGTCAGTGACGAACGGCACGATTTCTACTTCCTTGAGGCCCATTTTGGCGACGTCGGCCGCCACCTTCCGGCTCATTCGCTCCCCTGCCCGCGCCACGATCTTGCGGCCGCTCTTGATGGGCTCCCGCGGGACGCGGCCCGTGAGGTGCGTGACCTTCGCCGGCACCGAGGTCACCACTCGCCGGTAGGGGGGCTCAATGAAGCCGGACGCGTTGACCCGGGCGAAGGTGGCCAAGCGGCCGAGCAAGCCGACGCGCGGCCC
>CAZXNP010000175.1:0-4975 GCA_964642035.1 uncultured Anaerolineales bacterium
CGGGTTGCCGGGGGTTGGCAGCGGCGGCGCAGGCGGCGGGGGCGGTGGCGTGGCCAGTCCCGTTGGCACCGGGGGGGGCGTGGCGCCCAGGGCCAAGAGGCCCGCCCTGCCCACGCCGGTCGGCCCCAGGTCGGGCTGCCATAGCCCGACCCGGCTCTCGAGGCCTAGGTCTGGGGGGCCTGGCGGAGAAGGCACGGGGGGCGGCGTTCCCCCGGGCGGGGTGCCGGGGATGGGCACCCCCGGCGTGGGGGTGATGTTTGGGCCGCCAGAGTTGGTGAACACCACCAGGTAGTCCCCGTCGCGCTGGTTGTAGGCCAGGGCTGGGTCCGACTGGTCACCGGGGCCCACCACCAGGGGGATCTCGGAGCCCACCACGATGCCCGTCGAGGTGACCCTAGCGGCGTACAGGTCTAGGCCCGTGCCCCGGCCCCGGTCTTCGGCCCACACCACAAGGTTGGTGGTGGTGCGGGCGGAGTAGCCGATGGCCGGGGCGAGGGGGCGTCCGGTGGCCGTCACCGGCGCAGCATCGGCCCGTCCGGAGGCCAGTGCCGCCGCCACCGCCATGCCCAGGGTGGCCGGGAGAAGGATTCGCACTCTCATGTCGCCCTCCATTGACGGCCGCGCTGCTCGGCCGGCGCGCCTACGGCCACATCCGCTCCAGCATCCGCGGGAACGCGATGGTTTCCCTGACGTGATCGAGGCCGCAAACCCAGGCCAGGGTCCGCTCCAGCCCTAGACCAAAGCCGGCATGGGGCACCGAGCCGTAGCGCCGCAGGTCCAGGTACCAGGCGTAGGTCTCGGGTGCTAGGCCATGGTCGGCCATGCGCCGCTCCAAGAGCTCGATGCTCGTGGCCCGCTGGCCGCCGCCGGTGATCTCGCCGTACCCCTCCGGGGCCAGGAGATCGACGGACCGGGACAGGTCCGGCCGACCCGGGACCTCGTCCATATAGAAGGCCTTGCACGCCGCCGGGTAGTGGTAGACGAACACCGGCCGGTCGAAAGCCCGGGCCAGGTACGTCTCGTGGGGGCTGCCAAAGTCGTCGCCCCACGTAAAGTCCGGGAAGTCGCCGGCGTGGAGCCGGTCCACCGCCTCGTCGTAAGAGATTCGGGGGAAGGGGGGTTGCACCCGCTCCAGGGGAGGCAGGTCCCGGCCCAGGGTTTCTTCCAGGTCCCGGCGATGTCCCTCCAGCACCCGGGCCACGATGTGGGCGACGAACAGCTCCTCGGCCGCCATCACGTCCTCGAGGTCGGCGAAGGGCATCTCGGGCTCCACCATCCAGAACTCCGTCAGGTGCCGCCGGGTTTTGGACTTCTCTGCCCGGAAGGTGGGGCCGAAGCAGTACACCTTGCCCACGGCGGCGATGGTCGCCTCGTTGTAGAGCTGGCCACTCTGGGTGAGGTAGGCTGGCTCCCCGAAGTAGTCGGTGGCAAACAGGGTCGTAGTGCCCTCCACCGAGGCCGGGGTGAGGATTGGGGTGTCGACGTTGGTGTAGCCGTGGCCGTCCAGCCATTCCCTTATGGCCCGGACCGCCGTGGCCCTGATTCGCAGAATGGCCGCTTGCCGCGGGGCACGAATCCAGAGGTGCCGGTTTTCCATGAGGAAGCCGATGCCGTGGGTCTTGGGCTGGATTGGGTAGTCCGGATCCGAGGCCCCGACTACCTCCAGGGCTGTCAGGCCCATCTCGAAGCCCCCGGGGGCGCGATCGTCGGCCTTCACGGTGCCCCGAACGCGAAGGCTGGATTCCTGGGTCAGACGGCATGCGGCCTCGAATTCTTCGGGAGAGAGATCTTGCTTGAAGGCCACGGCTTGGAGCACCCCGGTGCCATCCCGCACCAGGATGAACTGGAGGCGGCCCTTGTCCGTGTGCTTGTGGACCCAGCCCTGAACCTCGACCTCCGCCCCCAAGTGGTTCACCACCTCGGCGATCGAAATCAGCGGTGTGGTTCCGTCTACGACCTGTTGCCCCACGCCTCACCTTCCGCTTGCATAGGTAGACGAACCGGGGCGCGCCCAAGGTACAACGGCGACGCCCGCCGGAACGTTTCGGTGGTTTTTCGCCCGGCCAGGGCTCGGAGAAGGCGAAGGACGACTCACCCCTCTTGGCGCCGGCGCCCCGGGACCCCGAGGCCGACGGCGCCCCAGAAGCCCTGGGGACCCGACTCAAGGGGCTATACTACACAGTGTACCATGGCCCCGAAGCCTTGACAGCGGGTCGCCGCGGCGGCTAGACTTGCGGGGCTGGAACGATGGGTCGGCCTCAGCAGGCCGGAATCAATCGCACACGCCAACGGCACAGACGGAGAGAGTAGGGCGGCGGCAGCCAACAGGGAGGAGGGGCCTAGGACTGGAAGCCCTTCCGGGGAAAGCCGTCTCGAAGTTCGCTCCCGAGCCGGGTTGGGGAACGGCGCTTGACGAGGGCGCCCAGTAGTTGACCCCGGCTGCCCACCGTTATCCGGGCCCCCAATCGCGGCTCAGGGCTGAGAGGTCTTCCGCCGCCGTTGGGTAGAGAGGGGGCCGCCCACGGGCGGTCAACGAGGGTGGTACCGCGGCTAACGTCCGTCCCTTGGGGGCGGGCGATTTTTGTTTCTTGGCGAGGGGGAGACATGGGCAACGACCTGGTTGAAATGGCACTCTCCCGGGCCCGGGCCGAGCTGGAAGCGGTCAGGGACCGGCCGGCCCTCGATGCCTGGCGGGCAGCTCACCTGGGCCGCGATGGCGCCGTGAGCGGGCTGGTGCGGCGGATCCCGGAGCTGCCGCCGGAGGACCGACCGACCTTCGGCCAAGCGGTGAACGCGGCCAAGAAGACCCTGGAAGCGGAGTACGCTGCCGCCCGAGAGGCCCTTCGCCGGACGGACATGGAGGCTGAGGCTGCTGGGGCGCCCCTGGACGTGACCTTGCCCGGCACTCGGCCCCCGGCCGGCGGCCTGCACCCCGTCACCGCCGCCACGAGGCGCATTGCGACCATATTCGCCGCCATGGGCTTCCAGGTCTACCAAAGCCGAGAGGTGGAGACCGATCGGTTCAACTTCGAGCTCCTGAACATGCCGCCGGACCATCCGGCGCGAGACATGCAGGACACCTTCTACATCGACGCCGACACCGTTCTCCGGACCCACACATCCCCGGGGCAGATCCACGCCATGGCGGAGAGCTGTCCCGAGGCAATCCGGATTATAGTGCCCGGCGTGGTGTACCGTCACGAGCAGATCACTCCCCGGAGCGACGTCCAGTTCAGCCAGGTCGAGGGCTTGGCGGTTGGCCCGGGCATCACCATGGCCGACCTGAAGGGCACCCTCCTGGCCTTCGCCAGCCGCATGTTCGGCGCCGGCCGCCCGGTTCGCTTCAGGGCCAGCTACTTCCCCTTCACCGAGCCGTCGGCGGAGATGGACGTGGAGTGCTTCCTGTGTGAGGGCGCCGGCTGCCGCGTGTGCAAGCATGCCGGCTGGCTCGAGATCTTGGGCTGCGGGATGGTGCATCCGGTGGTGCTCGCCAACGGCGGCTACGATCCGGCCGCCTTCAGCGGCTTCGCCTTCGGCATGGGGGTGGAGCGCATCGCCATGTTGCGGTACGGCATCGACGACATCCGACACTTCTTGACCAACGACCTTCGTTTCCTGGCCCAGTTCAGGTGACCCGGGAGAAGCGGCAATGAGAATAGTCATGAGCTGGCTCGGTGAGTTCGTGGACCTCGACGGTATTGCCGCCGACGACATGGCGGAGCGATTGACCCTGGCCGGATTGGAGGTGACGGCGGTTGAGCGGGTCGGCGAGTGGTGGGATCCTGAGCGCCTGATTGTCGGCGCCGTCATCAGGGTCATGCCCCACCCCAATGCCGACCGGCTGGTGCTGGCCGACGTGGACCTGGGTCCGGACGGAAGCCACCGTGTCGTCACCGGGGCACCCAATTTACTGGCCCTGCGCGATGGCGGCGACCTGCCGCGGCCCATCAAGGTCGCCTACGCCCGGGAGGGGGCCGAGATCTTCGACGGTCATGCCGCGGGCTGGCAGAAGACGGTCCTGAAGGGCCGCAAGGTCCGGGGGGTCATGAGCGATGCCATGGTGTGCTCCGAGAAGGAGCTGGGCTTGTCCGACCGCCACGACGAGATCCTGGTGCTAGAGGACGAGGCGCCGGTTGGCTCTCCCCTGGCCGACGTGCTGGGGGACGTGGTGCTCGACATCGACGTGCTGCCGAACTTCGCCCGAGCCATGAGCGTGGTTGGGGTGGCCAGGGAAACGGCCGTTCTGTTCCGCCGCCCCTTTGCCGCGCCGCTGCCCGACCTGGGGAAGACCACCGGGACAGGGGTTGGCGAGCTGGTGACAGTCGACATCAGCGATCCGGAGCTGTGCCCGCGCTACATTGCCCGCTTCGTGGACCACGTGGCGGTCGGCCCCTCCCCCGCGGCCATGGCGAGGCGACTCACCATGGCCGGCATGAGGTCCCTCGGCAACGTGGTCGACGCTACCAACTACGTGATGCTCGAATGGGGCGAGCCCCTTCACGCCTTCGACTACGGCGCCCTCGTGGACCGAGCCGCCGGCCGGCCGCCCCGCATAGCGGTGCGGCGCGCGACGCCGGGCGAGACCATTATCACCTTGGACGGCGAGGAACGGCCGTTGGACGGCGATACCCTTCTCATTGCCGATGATGCCGGCCCCTTGGCCATTGCCGGCGTCATGGGCGGCGCTGATACCCAGGTCGGCGCCGCCACCACGAAGCTGCTCCTGGAGGCCGCCGCCTTCGACAGCATCGCCATCCGCCGCGCCACCCGCCGCCAGCGCATCCAAAGCGAAAGCGCCGCCCGCTTTGGCCGGGGCGTGCACCCGGCGGTGGCCGAGGCGGCGTCGCGCCGGGCTGCCCAGCTCCTGGCCTCCATGGCCGGCGGGGCCGCGGCCCCCGGGGCCGGGGACGCCCACCCGCGGCCGCCCCAGAAGGGCGCGGGCGAGGCCCCCGCCGGGGGGGGGGGGCCGCCTCCG
>CAZXNP010000176.1:0-4963 GCA_964642035.1 uncultured Anaerolineales bacterium
AGTCCCGCGCAGCGGGGCCCTCGGTGCAAAAAGGGGTTCTCGGCCGGCCCCCTAGGTTCCTTGAAGCGAGGACCACACTATCTGGGCCGGGACATTGCCGGAGCCGATCTCGACGAGGTGGCCCCTGCGGAGTGCCCGTGGCACCAGGGCCAGGGCGCGGCGGCCCCGGCCTTCGCCGCCGCCGGCGTCGTCAGCTGCTGTCGTGGTGACGAAGTAGTCGGCGCGGCCCCGGGCTGAGGCGGGGACGCGCACCGCATCGCCTGGGGCAACCGCGCTACTGGCCTCGAGGGCGGCGAACTGTCGATGAACTTTGTCGTAGGTTGCGAGGCGGGCTACCACCTCTTGACCCAGGTAGCAGCCTTTGTCGAAGTCGACGATGCTGGCCAGTCCCAGCTCGAGGGGATTGGCGGCCATCGCGACGCCAGTCTCGGCTCCGTAGGCGGGAAGGTGCCGGGCGACCCGCATGGCGTCCCACAGGCCTGGCGGAGACGCGCCGACGCCGGCATCGCGAAGGGCTGACACCAGGGCCTCGGACGTGGGCCCCCGGGGCGCCACCAGATCATCGCCCCCGGCGCCGGGGGTTGGGTGGCCAAGCCACCACACTGGGGCGCCGGCCCAGGTGAGTTCGCGCCAGAAGGGGTCTGCGGCGCCCTTTGCCTGGGCCGGTTCGCCAGGAGTGAGTACCGCCGCCACCTGACTTGATCCGCCGAGGACCGAAATGACGCACACTTGGTCTCGGGCGTCGGTGACGCGGACATCGTCGGCATAGAGGATGTAGCGGCGCAGGTGGTCAGCCACCGCCTGCACCGCCCCGGCGGTGGAGGTGACCACGGCGATGCCTTCGGTACCAGCGTACACGGACAGGAGGTCCACGACTCGGGCCGTATCGGAGAGGAGCAGGGTACAGCGACCATGCCCGGGGCGCAGTTTGGTCATGGATGCTGTGGTGAGGCGGTGGAGGAACCCGAGATTGTCGGCGCCGGACAGCCACAGGACACCATGGCGGTCGCTGATCATGCGGGGCGCCATCAGCCCGCCATCAGCCCCTAGTGGCCCAGGCGGCGACGTCGGCTGCAAGGGCGTCCGGGCGCCCCTCGTAGTGCCCCTTGGAGAGCCGGCCGGACGTGACCTGGGTCACCGCCATGACGAGGGCCTTGTTCCAAGGTACGGCTAGGCCCAGGCCGCTGGCCGCCCGCACGACCGCTCCATTGAGCACATCGACTTCGCAGGTGCCACGGCCGAGGGCAAGATCCCGGGCCGTACCCGGCAGCCGATGGTCGCCGCCGGGGTCCGCCAGCCGGGCCACCACCGCGGCAACTATCCTCGTGGGCACCAAGGGAACCAGGGGCGCCAGGACGTTGATCGGGTATCCCGGTAGCGCGACGGGCCGACAATGGAGGCCGCGAGCCACGGCCAGGGCTTCGAGCCACGCCAGCTTCTCGATGTCGGAGAGGCTGCGATCGGCTAGTATCCGCGACCTCGGCCAGAGGAGCAGAGCGGCTGTCGCGGCGCCGACGACATTGAGCAGCAGCTTGGACCATTTCATGGCGGCGCCGTCGCCGTAAACCTGGGCTTGTACCCCGGCGGAGCCCAGGCAGGCGGCGATGCTCCTCACCAGGTGCAGCGTGTCGCCGGTGGCGGCCAGGCCGGGGGCCCCCGACTGCCGGGGGTGCAGGGTCCATGGCGTGGCCGACAAACCGACGCCGCCGCGGCGACTGCTGGTGACGGTCCTCGCGCCCGGCGCGGCGACGGCAGCCGTGACCGTGGCCGGCAGAATCGGTCGGTCGGTTAGGATGCGGGCCAGGGCGGCCTCGTTCCCTACTCCGTTCTGAAAGCTGATGACGCAGGCGGGGGGGGTGGCCGACAGCTCACGGGCCAGGTCCACCGTGTCGTAGCTCTTCACCGTCACGGCCACAGCGTCGTAGCCGCGGCCACGGCTGGCCGCGGCTGCAACGGAGGGAACAACGGGGATCTTCAACGCCTGGGTATGGGCTCCGGCGCTCCACTCCAATCCGGATGCGGCAATGCGCCGGCCGCGGTCGCCGCGGGCCACCAGGGTCACATCGGCGCCGCCAGCGGCCAGGGCGGCGGCGAGCCAAGAGCCTACGGCGCCGCCGCCCGCCACCAGAATCGACACGCTAGGTGTGGCCAGTGCGTTCCCCGGGGGGTCGTCGAAAGGCCACCCGCCGCTCGGTTCCATGCAGCAGGCGGACGAGGTTAGGCCGCAGCGCCCAGGCGAGAAGAAGAAACTGACCGGCGCCGTAAAGCAAGAGGGCGGGCGGGCTAGCGGCCGCGGTGACTCGCCAGACGACGCCCGCCAGCAGTATGGTCGCCAAGGTCAGGCTGGCGATGGAGGCAACGCCGGCCATGAACAACACAGCGGCGGAGACGACCAGGGCGGAGGCTCCGAGGATTGGGTCCAACACTAGAGCGGCGCCGATGTTGGGCGAGCTGCCGGCCCCCCCCGTGAAGTGGAGGAAGACCGAGTAGTTGTGACCGAGGATCACCGCCAGGGCCGCCACTGATGCAACCAGGGCGGCATCGGAAGCCCCTCCCCCATGAGCCAGGCGCGGCGCGGCCCACACGGCCAGGGACCCCTTGGTGATGTCGGCGGTCACGGTGGCGAGGGCGGGCGGCAGCCCGGCCGTGCGATAGACGTTTGTGCCTCCGGTGCGGCCGCTGCCCACGGTGCGGGGATCCTTGCCGGATAGACGACAGAATAGGACGCCGAAGGGCACCGAGCCGAGGAAATAGCCGCCGAGGGCGGCAATGACTAACGGAATGGCCACGGGCATGTGCTCTCTGGATTCAGGGCGTTGGCTGGGTGGGGAGGATAGCCGAGGCGTCCGGGGCGCGAAAGGCCGTGGCGACCGTACCCGCGGGGCCGAGGCCCTTGCCTCTATCCGCTTGGCCACAGCTTTGCCCGCCGCCAGGCATATGTTATACTCCGCCGGCCCTGCTCTCAGAGTCGATAAAGTACGCCACGTGAAGGAGTCGCTCGCCCGGTTCCAGGCCACTAAATTGGCCGGAATCACGGCTTTCGCGCTGCTCGTTCCCCTAGCTGCCGGCCTCGCCGTGGACCGGGCCTTCGGCACCGGGCCGTGGGCCGGAGCGGCTGGCGCTATCGCCGGCATAGCTCTTTCCAGCGTCGCCATCACCCAGGTGATATTGCGGCGCTACGACAGACTCGCACCACCTCCCAAGGAGCCCCAGTAGTGGCACGCCTCAAGAACCCGAGGTTGTGGTTCTGGACGATCCTCGTCGTGGCGGCGATGGTTGCGAGCCGCCTCTACGCCCCCGCCCCGTTGCCGCACATTCAGCTGCCGGCGGAGGCGATCCCGGGTTGGCGGATAGGCCCCCTGGCCGTCACCAACACCATCGTGGCCTTGATCGTGACGGACGTCCTGCTCCTGGCGCTTGGCTGGTCCGCTACCCGCAAGCTCGACATGGTTCCCCACGGGCTGCAGAACCTGGTTGAGGCGGTGATCGAGTTCTGGGAAGACCTGTCAATCCAGATGGTCGGCGCCGAGCTGACCAAAGTGTGGCTGCCCTTGGCCCTCAATCTCTTCTTCATCATTTGGATTGCCAATTGGTCGGAGCTGGTGCCGGGCTACGACACCGTCGGGAAGGCCGTGGCGCCACCGGCCGCCCACGCCGAGGCCGCGGGCGGGGCGGCGGGAGCGGAACCTGCACTGTTCCGAGTCGACGCTCGCCTTGGACCCGTGCAGGCCCTTGGCTGCCGCATCGAGGACTGTGACGCCGCCGATGGCCAGACTGTTGAGGCCCGGGAGTTCGTGCCATTCCTCCGGGTGGCGTCATCGGACCTGAGCTTCACTATAGCCATGGCCCTCATTGCCTTCACTGCCATCCAGATCGCCGGTCTCAAGTCCCTCGGCGGCGGTTACGTCCAGAAGTTCTTCAACTTCCGGGAGGGGCTGCTGGGCGTGTTTGTCGGTTTGCTGGAGTTCATCTCAGAGCTGTCGCGGATCATCTCCTTCGCTTTTCGTCTCTTTGGCAACCTGTTCGCTGGGCAGGTGCTGATTTTCGTGCTGATCTTCCTACTCCCCTTCCTGGGGGTGATTCCTGTCTTCGGCCTGGAGCTGTTCGTGGGCATGATCCAGGCCTTCGTCTTCGCCATCCTGACCCTGGCGTTCATCTCCGTCGCCATAATGGCCCACGACTCCCACTAAGGCTGGGGGGGCGGCGGCGCCCGCTGGCGCCAGCGCCCCTCGGCATCCACTCTCCGACGTCATATTTCACCCGTCGCACCAGGAGGACAGACCGCCAATGGACATGGAAGCCGCCAAGCTGCTCGGCGCCGGCATCGCGATCGGAGCCGGCGCCATCGGCCCTGGCATCGGCATCGGGCTCGTCGTCAATGGTGCCCTGCACGCCATGGGGCGCAATCCCGAGGCATCAGGGGACCTGCGGACGAACATGATCTTGGGCATCGTGTTCGCTGAGTCGATCGCTATCTACGCCCTCGTCATCGCCCTGATTCTGCGCTTCGCGACCTGATCGCGGCGGACGACGAGGGAATCGTGAGAAGGAGGTAGCTTTGTCTGACTTGGGAATCCTCTGGCCCAACCTGCTATGGCACATCGTCAACTTCTTGGTGATGCTGTTCCTACTCAGCCGGTTGGTTTACAGCCCCGTGCTGCAGCTGTTCGCCAAGCGGCGGGAGCGCATTCGTGTAGGCCTCGCGGAGGCGGAGCGGGTGCGGGAGGAGGCCGCTCAGCAGCGGTCGCGCCTCGAGGCTCAGATTGCCGACGAGCGCCGCCAGGGCCAGGAACGGGTGCGGAAGGCCGTCGAGCAGAGCGAGGCAGCAGCGAACAGGCGCCGGGCTGAGGCGGAAGCCGAGGCCGACGGGATACTGGCTCCGGCCCGGGCGGGGGCAGAAGAGGGGCGCCGTGGAGCACTGGGCGGGGTGCAGGGGCAGGTTGGGGAGCTCACGCGAAGCGCT
>CAZXNP010000177.1:0-4942 GCA_964642035.1 uncultured Anaerolineales bacterium
TGCTGCGGCGGGCACGTACCTCAGTCGGTACGCCTCCCGCCTTGCTCCTTGCCAGGGCCGCGCGGCCCGACCCTCGGTGCATAAAGGGGCTCTTGGCTGGACTCCTATGTACGATTCGGGTCGGTGCCCACGACGCTGACGTGCTTGAGGCCGCCCCGCATGTTGTGAAACTTGACGTAGCCGTCGGCGGTGGCAAACAGCGTGTAGTCGCGGCCAAGACCGACATTGTCGCCAGCGTGGACCTTGGTTCCACACTGCCGGACGATGATGTTGCCGGCGCGGACGTACTGGCCGTCGAATCGCTTGACCCCCCGATACTTCGGGTTCGAATCCCGGTTGTTCCGGGTGCTACCGCCACCCTTCTTGTGAGCCATGTCGCTGCCCCTTGCCAGGAACGGCCTCGTCGTGATTTGAGACGCCGTTACGCCTTGATTTTTTCGATGTGCAGTCGCGTGTATTTCTGCCGGTGGCCCGACTTCACACGATACCGATTCTTGCGCTTGTATTTGAAGACGGTGATCTTCTCGCCCTTGACCTCAGCAACCACCGTGGCCCTGATGGAAGCACCGTCGATGGTGGGCCTGCCGACCACGACCCCCTTTTTCGCCCCGCCGACCAGGAGCACGTCGTCGATCGTGAGATTGTCACCCGGGGTGGCCTCCAGGCGCTCGACGTCGATGGTATCGCCCTCACGCACACGATATTGGTGCCCGCCCGAGCGGAAGATGGCGTACATCCGGGGCTCCTTGGAACAGAGGTAGAGGCGAATTAGCGATTATACGCTCCCGCTGTTTTCGGTCAAGCCTAGGGGGCCGGCTGAGAAGCCCCTTCAGCCGGTCCCCTAGCCCGGGGGCCACCTCATGGGCCGGCCGCCCAGGACGTGGAAATGAAGATGCGGCACGGATTGTCCGCCGTGAGTTCCCACGTTGCTCACAACGCGGTAGCCGCTGGATGCCACGCCGGCGGCCTCGGCCACCCGGGCGCAGGTGGCAAGGAGGGCGGCGGCGAGTTGGGCATCATCCAGTGCCGCCAGCGACTCGATGTGCCTGTTTGGCACGACGAGAATGTGGGTCGGGGCCTTGGGGTCGAGATCATGGAACGCCGTGATCGAATCGTCGGCGTACACGAGGTCTGCCGGGACGCTGCCGGCCGCGATGCTGCAGAAGATGCAGGAGTCCGTCATGTGGCCTTCTCCCGGTTGGGCAGTTGGGCGCCCACGCTGAGGTCTTCGATGAGGTGGCTGAGGCCGGCGTCGAGGTCGACGGTGGGACTCCAGCCTAGGGCCTCCCGGGCCCGGGCAACATCGGCGCACATCCTGGCGACCCCGCCGGAGTGGTCCGGGGAGGCCACGGTGCGGGCGCCACGACCGGTGACCCGCTCCAGGGCCGCCACCAACGCGAGCAGGGACGTCTCCTCGCCGCTGCCAATGTTGAGGGTGTGCCCGGACAGCCCGGGCCGGCGGCCGGCTCGCACCATGGCGTCGACAACGTCGTCCACGTAGACGAAGTCGCGGGTTTGGGCGCCGGGGGGGCTCCCGTGGAGCACAAGACTGCCCCCGCCCAAGAGGCGCTGCGCGAAGCTGGGGATCACGGGGGGGTGAGCCGGGGGAATGGCTTGGCCCGGCCCGTAGGCGTTGAAGACCCGGAGGATTACCGTCTCGATGCGGTACAGATCGCCGATGGCCCTCACGTAGCCCTCCGCCGCCAGCTTACTGACGGCGTAGGGGTTTTGGGGGTGGGGGCGGGCCTCTTCGCTGATGGGCTGTTCCGACTGCTCCCCGTAGATCGTCCCGGAGGACACGAAGACGATCCGCTTCACCCCCGCGTCTCGGACCGCAGTCATCAGGCTGACGGTGCCACCGGCATTGACGCGGTCGTAGGGCACCGGGTAGATCACGGATTCCGAGATGCTCACGCGGGCGGCCAGGTGAAACACCACGTCCACGTCGGACAGCAATGACCACAGCCGCGGCACGTCACCCACATCACCTTGGGTGAAGGCCACCCCAGGGGCGAGGGCGCTGCGGTCCCCCGCGGAAAGGTCGTCCAGAACCGTCACGGCGTCGCCGGCGGTCACGAGGGTGTTGGCCAGGTGGCTGCCCAGGAAGCCGGCGCCGCCCGTGATCATGGCCCTCATGCCGGCTGCTCCCTCTCGGCCACGAGGGCGGACAGTCCGGCCTCGAGGCCGATGCGCGGCTCCCAACCCAAGACTCGCAAGGCCTTCGTGATGTCGGGGACCCGGCGGCGGGTCTCGGCAAAGCCTGGCCCGTAGGCCGCCAGGAACGGCACGTGGACGATCGGCGACGAGCTGCCGGTGACCCTGAGGATCCGTCGGGCAAGGTCGTTGATTGAGTACTCCTTCTTGCCACCGACATTGAAAGCCTGGCCGGTGGCTTGCGGCAGTGTGCCCGCCAAGATGGTTGCCTCCACCGCGTCGTCGACGTGGGTGAAGGTGCGGGTCTGCTCGCCGTCCCCGTACACGGTGATGTCGTCGCCGGCCAAGGCTTGGGACAAGAACTTGGCGATGACGCTGCCGTAGCCCTCCGGGTCCATACGGGTACCGAAGACATTGAAATACCGAACCACGCTCACATCGAGGCCTCGGTCCAAGTAGGCGAAACACAGGTGCTCGTCCAGGGCCTTCGCCGTGGCGTAGCACCAGCGATGGGTCCATGTGGGGCCAAGAACCCGGTGGGAGTCCTCCGTGAAGGGCAACTCTTCGCTCGCGCCGTACACCTCCGATGTGGAGGCGAAAACGACCCGGGCGCCCACTTCGTGGGCCGCCTTCAGCACATTCTCTGTGCCCCGGGTGTTTGTGAGGATGGCCTCCAACGGGCGACTGAGGATGTGGGTGACACCGACGATGGCAGCCAGATGAAGGACGAGCTCCACCTCATGCATGGCAGCCGACACAAGGGTGTCATGCATGATGTCGCCCCCCACGAAGTGAAAGTTCTCGTGCTGTCTAACGTGGGCTAGATTGTCCTCCCTGCCTGTGGTGCAGTTGTCCACCACCGTGACCCGGTGGCCAGCGGCCAATAACCGATCCACGAGATGGGAGCCGATGAACCCGGCCCCGCCGGTGACGAGCACCTTCACGACGGGGTGCCGCGGCCTGTGGTCAATTCGTCGTACACGATTTCGACCTCCGACAGGACCCGATCGAGGGTGAAGAGGGCCCGCACTCGGCGCTGGCCCGCCTGCCCCCACCGACGCCCTAGCGAGGCGTCGGTCAGGATGTCCTTCAGGGCTCGGCCCAGGGCGAGGGGATCGCCGGCTGGGACGACACGTCCGGTTTCGCCGTCGACGACCACGAAGCTGGTGCCGGTACCGAGCTCCGTAGTCACTACCGGCAGGCCCGAGGCCATGGCTTCGAGGAGAACCATGCCGAAGGCCTCACTGCGGGCCACCGCCGGAAGAGCGAATACGTCGCCCGCCGCGTACACCGCCGGCAGGTCAGCGTCAGCGACGTCCCCTAGCCACTTTACCCTTGGCGCCACCTCGAGTTCCTGGGCTCGGCGCCGCCACTGTGCCTCCATGGGCCCGATGCCCGCCACGACCAGCTGCGCCGATGGCAGGGTCCGGAGGGCCTCCAGCAGCACGTCCAAGCCCTTATAGTACCGCAGGCGACCAACGAACACGATCTGAGACGACCCGGGCCCACGGCGGCGACGGCCGGGGCCGCCCGCCGCCTCGAAGCGTGTCGGATCGATGCCGAGGGGCACGATCTGCACCCTGGGGGCCCGAGCCAGAAAACGGGACGTGGCCGCGTACCGGGGGCTCGTGGCCAGCACCCGATCGGCGCGTGCCAGAAGCCGGTGAAGCGCCGGCGCCCATATGATGCCCAGGGCGCGCTGGCGCACGACATCGCTGTGGTACGTGGCCACCATCGGGTGGCGCCCCGCCATCAACCACGCCGCCTCGCCCCAGGGGTAGGGGATATGCAGGTGGGTCACATCCGGCCGCAGCCGCCGTAGCTCCCGGATGAGGCCAAGACTGATGGGCGTTGACGCCACGGTGGCCAGCCGGCCGGCTCGCACGACCCGTACGCCGTCCTCCAAGGACACGGTCGAGCGCGGCCCCGGGGCTGTCACGAGGACAGTCACTTGGTGCCCGGCCGCGGCCTGGCCAACAGCGAGGTCGCGCACGTGATTCTCAATGCCGCCGAGTACCGGTGGATAGTCCTTGTAGACGTGGAGAATCCGCAACCCGCCTCTACCTCCGGCCTGGGAGCTCGGCCAAAAGCCCCTCCCATTCGGCCCGCGCGGCGCGGCCTACGGTGTACAAGGGGTTCTCGGCCGGATTACTATTCACGGGCGTTGTGGGCGTTCATGGCCGCCTCTATGCCGAGAACGACGATGTCTCTGACGGCATCCGCCGCCTGGGCCACCGCGGCGTCGACGACCTCCCGATCGGCTGGGGAAAAACGCGACAAGACCCAATCGGCGGCTTGCCAGCCCGCTGGGGGCCGGCCGACACCCACCCGGACCCGGGGAAACGCCTCTGTGCCCAGGGCTCGTATGAGGCTGGCCGCTCCCTTGTTGCCCCCGGCGCCGCCTCCGGGTCGCACGCGAATCCGGGCGAGGGCAAGATCCATGTCGTCAAACACAGCCACCAGCCGCTCCGGCGGCACTCTGAAGTAGCGGGCCAGGGGCGCAATGGCTGATCCGGATTCATTCATATACGTGAGGGACAGGGCAAGGACGACTCGATGGTCGCCTATTCGGCCCCGGCCGAATATGGTGTTGAACTTAGAGGCGTCCAGCGGGGCCTCATGGCGGTGGCTCAGGTGCCGAATCACCTCCCGGCCGACGTTGTGCCGCGTGCCATCGTAGCGGGCACCGGGGTTGCCAAGGCCGACCACAAGCCAGTCCACGTCACCAACACGTGGGCCGCCGGGGGAGACCAGACTGTCTAGACACACAATGAGCGACTGTTTTGCC
>CAZXNP010000178.1:0-4882 GCA_964642035.1 uncultured Anaerolineales bacterium
CTCGACGAGACGGAATCGGTCAAGCCGATGACGTTCGACGATCCATTGGCGAACCAGACCGTGACGCGCCGTGTTTCGATTCCCAGCGAGTTGTTGCCCAAGAAACCGGCGGAAGCGGAAGTCCTGGTGCAGGTCACGAATGGACTGGGAATTGCATCCCCGAAACCCAACCGTCATGCTGTGCAGTTCGTTCAATATGGGAATCTGCGTTTGAGGTTTCAGCACTGGGCACCGACCCGGCCGGCAGTCGTGACGATTGTCGAAAAACCGACGGGACGCCCAGTCGGGTCTTCTTTTGAAGCGGCATCACTGCCCGTCACCCGGGAGTTGATGGTGGGCACATACGTGGTCACTTTGAAAGGAAGACGGACCCTATCCCGGGACGTGACGATTCTTGGCGGCGCACCGAACGAACTGACCCTGGACTTGCTGAGCGTTTATTGAGCGTTTTTTGGCATTGATTGAGATCGGCCTCGGCACGAGGACCGAGGACAGGAAAACCTTGTTATGGAAGCATTCTTCGCGGTCTTCCGACGGATCTATTACTACACGGTCCGCTGTTTGACCTGGCTTTTCGGAGCTGCCAAGAAGACAAGTGGACTGCCGCCGGTCGTCTATCAGATTGTCCACTTGCTGCTGGTGGCTGTGATTGTGGGCTTGCTGGGCTTTTTCAGCCGTGACTTGCCGGGTGGAGACAACATTGATTCCGAATACGAGTTTGTTCGTGCTTACTACTACGGAATCGTCGCCTTCCTCGTGTATTTATTTATCCGGCTGGTGATTTATGTGGTTCGATTGTTCCTGGCGCCTGTCGAGGCCGAGTTTCCGGACATCGACGAGGCATGGCGCGCCGGAATACAGGGGTTGGCGCGTCAGCGTCTGGACTGCCGCGCGATGCCGATCATTGTGATACTGGGTCTTGCCGAGTACGAAGAAGCGTCGTTTTTTGCGGGAGCTGGGCTGAATCCCACGGTGATTGAACCGGGAGTCGATCGCAAGGGGGCTCCGTTGCGATTCTTTGCCACAAACCATGCTTTGTTCCTGACATTGCCGGGCGTGAGTGCTCTGAACTGCCAATGGTCGCATCCCCCTGTCACTGCTCCGGTGACGGGGCAGCTCTTGGAATCAGCTCCCTCCGACGGCACACAATCGCCCGGTTCGTCTCAGTCCGACGGTGCCCAGGCCACGTTGCAACCGGGCCAGCAATGGGCGGCCGGTCAGACGCTACAACCCGGCCCGTTCGGAGCCGGCGGCACTCTGCGTCCGGGTCAGGTCCAGTCGCGAACGACTCAGCCAGTGCAGAGCGTTGCGGCTGGCCTCTCGGCCGACGAACTCGATCTCTGCCGGCGTCGCTTGCGGTATGTCTGCCGGTTGATCGCGCGCGAACGCCAGCCGTTTTGTCCCATCAATGGTGCACTCGTCACTGTCTCGCTCCACGCTGCCGACACGATGGGCCCCATCATTGCACAGGCAGGCACCGAAGACATTCGCAATCTTCATGCATTCACGGAGATGTGTTTTCCCACGGCGATCGTCTTTTCTGGATGGGACCAGCTTTCGGGGATCACGGAATTCGTGCGACGTGCATCTCAGGTGGATCCGCGTTTCGGCGGTCACTTGCGAGCGGGTTCCCACTTCGCCACAGGGCGTCCGGTGGATTCCGCTTCTGCCGATTGGGTGATCCGTCGGGGCGTGGAATGGTTCCGTCGCTGGATCTATTCCGCGTTTGCGCAGGACCCTTCGGCGTCCTCGAATGCCACTCTTTACCGTTTCTTGTGCAGTCTCGATGCGCGGCGCGCGCGTTTGAGTCAGTGTCTGACATCGGTACTCGCCGAGACGGTTCATGGTGAAACGCCTCGGTTGACCGGCTGTTATTTCTCAGGAAACGATCCTTCGGCGCGCCGACACCTTTTCGTCAAAGACGTTCTCGCCAAGCTGATCGAAGAACAAGACGGCGTGGCCTGGAGTTGGAGCCGAATAAGGCGCGATCAGGTCTGTCGCGCGTGGTCCTATGCGGCCTGGGGACTTGTCGCTGCTCTGACAGCGGCCGACGTTTGGCTCTTGACGTATCTGCTGTAATACATTTCTTCAGAACGACTTACGGAACTTCGCGACTTCTATTCACGGGAGGTGTGGCAGTCATGTCGCCGGAACCAGGGAACACGGAAGGCAGGCCGTCCTGGCGTCAGGGCCAGACTGGTGAGCCTGCCAAGCGCGAAGCACGGGTGCCTTCGTGGCGTTCCATGGAACAGGGACCCGGTCGCTTAGGGCAAACACCTTCCCGTGTCAAGACACGCTGGCGCGCCGTCCTGAAATCCTTGACGGCATCCTTCGCAGCCCTGCTGGTGGCCGCCGTGGCGTACTGGATTACCACCTTCGTCGGTTGCACGCGCACCGAGTTGCTGGTCGTCGTGCCGGACGGATCGAGCTCGTGCGCGCTTCCGTCGAACGTTCGAGCTCGCCAGGACGCTCGGTTCCTCGAATCCCTGAACGACCAGCCTCGCCTGACCGTCACTCGGCGCACCAAATGGCCACGCTTTACGACGGAATTCGCCAGCATCGATCGCCAAAAAGTCCTGGTTGTCTATGTTTGTGCTCCCGCTTTCCTGCTTGCGAGCACAAAGACGACTGAAGCGGATGTCAGCCTTTTGGGTCCGGAAGCCGATGTCGATGTCCTCGAACCGCTCATCCATCTCGATTCACTGGCGCAGAGTCTGCACGAACTGCCGACCGAGCAGAGAAAACTTGTGCTGCTGGACCTCTGCCACATCACAACGCACTGGCGACTGGGCATCGTCGAGAACAGCCTTTCCGAAGCCCTGCAAAGGCAATTCTCCGGAATCGAGAATCTGGCCGTCATCCTCGCATGCCGCGATGGAGAGCGCAGTTGGCTGGCGTCCGAGATCGGTCCCGAAGGGAACGCTCAATCGGTGTTTGCCTATTTCGTTGTCCGAGGCTTGCAGGGTGATGCCGATCAGGCCCCACGCAACGGGCGTGTGTCCGTGGGTGAGCTGTTCGATTACGTGGCGCGGAATACGGATGGTTGGGTCCGAGAGAATCGCGACGTGCGCGGACAACATCCGGTCCTCTTATCGGGAGGCGCCGGCGAGCCCTCAGATTTCTCCGTCGTCCGTATTCCGCTGGGACGCCGACGCGAGACGTCCGAGACGGCGACCGAACCGGAAGAAACCTCGACAGCGACCGGCTCTGCGACCAGTGCGAACGCCGCGTGGGATCAGGTGGAGCAATTGTGGCAGGCGCGCCAGCGCCTCGACGCGTCAGCCCGAACAGGTCTGCTGCGATCCGAACCGACGGCGTGGGCTGCATTGACACATTTACTGCTGGAAACCGAAGACCGCCTGCTCGCCGGCCAGGTCGCGGAAGCAACCGCACAACTGGACGCGGCTGCGCAGATGTTGAAACAGCTCGATGCGGCCACGCGTCAACCTCCTCTTTCGGAATGTGATGACCTGAGCTTTGTCCGTGAGAACATTGCGAAACGCATCGATCTGCACCAAGACGTACCTGTTGATCCCGGCAACACCGAAACGACACCGCCGTCCGATCTGGAACGTACGGAAGACTGCGTACAGCGCATCATCGATGCAGCCGCTATCCCGCCGGAAACCAGCGAGTTGGTGAAATCCATCGTGGAGCTTCAAAGCCAGGCCGAAGAAGCGGTCGCCCGCTCTCTGGGCCACGTCACCGTCGTCGCGGCGTTGATCCAGGAAGCGGATCGTTTGCGCCGCGAAGCTTTCGATTGGCTCTGCGTCGGCGATCACCAGAAAACTGTCGAGCGACTGACATCGGCTCGGGAACGTTTCGATTCTCTCCGCGCAATCTGCCGAGTGCTGGAACGTGCGGAAACCGTGCAGAACAGGTTGTATGCCGAGCTTCCCGCGTGGGCAGCCTGGTCGGCCTTTCGCATGTCACCTTCGGATCGGCACACGCGCGAGGCAGTCATTCGGGCCTTCCGGAACGCCGTCGCAAAGAATGAAATGCCCTCCCAGTCCACACTCACGGCCTTCGACCAACAACGCCTGACCGCTGCCGACCGCATCGAGGTTAAGCTGGTCCTGCTCTACCAGTGGGCTCACCAGATCGAACAGCAGTTGGCTCGAGTCGATCGAGTCAGCTCGGTCGAAGATCTGACGGACCTGGCTCATGCCAGCGATCAGGCCGAGGAACTGCTCGACGGTGTTACCGTTCTGCTGGAAACTTACGCGCAAGAACTCGATCGGACGGCAGCCAACGAGTCGGCGCACCCTCAGCCGACGCTTTGGCGCGAACTGCGCGACGTGGCCCGGTGTCCCTCGTTGCAGGCCGAGTCGCGCCGCAATCTGCACACGTGGCTCCGCGACTTCGCTCGCAAAATGAATCAGAGTTGGTTCTTGCATCAGGGAGAAAGCGGAACCGGGCCGGCCGCAGCGAGCGAGTCTGAAGCGGAAACCGCTCTGCCGGGCTTCGAAGGCGGCATGTGGGCTTCTTTCTGGGCCATCCACGTCTTGTCGCTGGCGGCACGCGATCAGGTGGCCATCGAGGAACTGTGGGACCAATGGTATCGAGCGTGGCGGGAAGTGGCGCGCGACGATCGGACTGAGACGGACCTGCGCTTCGAGCCTGTGCAAACCAGCGTGCTTCAGCTTGGCGCCGCTATCCGGCTGCGCTGGCAGGCGAAGTGGAAACGCGTGGCCGCGCTGATGGGACAGTCTGCCGCCGACGCTGCGACAAGACACCGGGCTTTGATCGCGGCCGATCAAGTGGCTCGCACTTTGCATCCATGCGACGCTATGCGCTTGACAAGCGATGCCACTCCGGCTCGGGAACGTCTCAGGTTCGACGAATGCGCACTGTTGTTGACCGAGGCCCAACGCTGTATCGA
>CAZXNP010000179.1:0-2543 GCA_964642035.1 uncultured Anaerolineales bacterium
TTGACTGGTTCAACCGCGAGCCGAAACGGTTGGGGTCGGTTTTTCTCTGGAACAACCATGTCGCGCATCCAGCCTTTGCCGGTCGTGGAACCGGATTCAGAATCCCGCACGTTGAAGGGATCGTACGCCTTTGTCAGTCTGGGATGTCCCAAGAACCTGGTCGACAGCGAGAAGATGTTGGGCAACTTGTCTCTGGACGGGTACGCTTTGGTGTCCGACCCTGAGAGTGCCGATTTTGTCATCGTCAATACGTGCGGGTTCATTGAAAGTGCGCGGGAGGAATCGCGCGGCGTGATTCGCGAAATGATCGAGCTGAAACGCCGGGACCGGTTGGGCGGCATCATTGTCGCAGGCTGTCTGCCGGAACGGCTTGGCAGCGAATTGCTCGAAGAAATGCCCGAGATCGACCATGTGGTGGGAGTTTTCGGGCGGGACGAGATCGGCCGAGTGGCCGACAGGCTGGTCGGTCACCGACGCGAACAACGTGAAGTGTTCCGACCGGCACCAATCCAGGCACTCGACGATCGCTGCCGCTTGCGCATCACTCCGTCCCATTATGCCTATCTGAAAATCTCCGAGGGATGCAGCCGCACCTGTACGTTCTGTGCGATCCCGCAGATGCGAGGCAAGCATGTCACCAAACCAATCGAGATGGTGATGGACGAAGCCCGCGAGCTAGCTGCCGACGGAGTGCGCGAATTGATCCTCGTCGCACAAGACTTGACGTACTACGGCATCGACTACTACGGACAGCCTCGATTGGCCGAATTGCTGCGCAACCTCGAACGGGTGGATGGCATCGACTGGTTGCGTCTGATGTATCTGTATCCGGTTCACATCACGAACGCGTTGATAGAAGTCGTGGCACAGTCGAACAAAGTGCTGCCTTATCTCGATCTACCGTTACAGCATTGTCACGATTCGGTGCTTCGGCGGATGCAGCGTCGCGTCAATCGTGACCAGACGCAGCGTCTGATCGAGCGACTGCGTGCGGCGATTCCCAATCTTGTTTTGCGGACGACGTTCATCACCGGTTTTCCGGGCGAGACGGACGAACAGTTCCTCGATCTGGTCGAGTTTGTCCGCGAGATGCGCTTTGAACGGATGGGTGTGTTCCCGTACTCCTTCGAGCCCGGTACGGCAGCGACCCGTTTGGATGGTGCCTTGCCCGAAGATGTCAAAGTGGCTCGCCGCGACGAACTGATGAAAACGCAACAACAGAATGCTTTTGCCTTCAGCGAAAGTCTGATTCACCATGAGCTGGATGTCCTGATCGACAGTCAGATCGACGCCAATGTCTGGCAAGGCCGCACCTATGCTGATGCGCCGGAGATTGATGGAGTCGTTTACGCCGAAGGCCCGGGAATAAACGTCGGTGACCTGGTTCCTGTTGAGATTCTGACGCGACACGATTACGATTTACAGGGTGTGACCTGTTTGGAAGAAGGCGAATGCGACGCGTCAGAGTTGTCGTAAGCTACGCACCAGGAAGACTCGCCGTGTTGTGGGAGTGACGGGGGCCTGCCAGACTCAGGCTCAGATCCCATTCACTCCTGCCAGCATCTTGACGCAGGCCACACCTTGACGTTGTCCACCGACGCGCAGGCGGATCAGAAATCAACAGTCACCAGCCAGAGCACGGATCTGTGATGAACTCCACATCCCCCACGACGGATTTGCAGCGGTCCCAACCAGTCTCGGATCAGGCGTCGTTGCGGAACTCGGTCAATCTGCCCAATCTCATCACGCTTAGTCGTCTGGGATTCGCGCTGATTCTGTTCCTGCTGATTTACATCGAAGGTTTCTGGATCACGGCAACGGTCGTATTCGTCATTGCCGCGGCCACCGACGCGCTGGATGGCTTCGTCGCGCGCCGCTATGGACTTGTCACCACGCTGGGACGCATCTTGGACCCCTTTGTGGACAAGATCATTGTCTGCGGAGTCTTCGTGTTTCTATTGGAAAGAAAGCTTGACTCCGGCATCAACTCCTGGATGGTCCTGATCGTCATTGCGCGCGAGATGTTTGTCACCAGCCTGCGCGGGTTCCTGGAACGACAAGGGCAAGATTTCTCGGCAACGTGGAGCGGCAAGCTGAAGATGATCCTGCAGTGCGCGGCGCTGACCGTCAGCCTGTTGTCGTTGAGCCCGGTGTTTGCCCATCGCAGCCTGGGCGACGTGGCGGGCATCGATCTGTCTTTCAAGTTGGGACGCGACGTGTTACTGTGGACAGCCGTTGCGGTGACGGCCATCAGCGGCTTCGTGTATTCCTGGCGAGCCTATCACATGATCACATTGCCGCGCCAACAGACACCGGGCAATTCATCGAAGGAATAGGGTTCGGACGCAATCGTGTTCGGCACAACAGTTGTTGCAGATTTGCGCTCGCTCATTCACGCGACCGCGAGGAATCGTATTGTTCCCTACCCTCAGCCCTCAGCCCTCAGCCCTCAACCCTCAACCCTCAACCCTCAGCCCTCAACCCTCAGCCCTTAACCCTTAACCCTTAACCCTTAACCCTTAACCCTTAACCCTTAACCCTTA
>CAZXNP010000179.1:2643-4877 GCA_964642035.1 uncultured Anaerolineales bacterium
AACCCTTAACCCTTAACCCTTAACCCTTAACCCTTAACCCTTAACCCTTAACCCTCAACCCTTAACCCTCAACCCTTAACCCTCGTCTCGGCTGATGTCTGGCCACGTGCGCCGGCCATCAGCTCAGTCTCACCCAACTCGAACGAAAAGGAAAACCCCATGCCAAGCATTCGACGAACAGCCTCGATCGCCTTGATCGTTGGCGGTTCCATGTTTTTGTCCCATGTGGCAGATGCCCAGGTCCGTCGTCGGCCACGGACTCGGCCGGCCGTTCGACAGGGACCGCGCGGAGCCAATCGAGGCGTCGCGCGGCCTGCCGAGCGATTGAACGTCGGCGACAAGGCGCCCGACTTCACGCTCAAGACCGTCGATGGTAAGAAGTCGGTCACGCTGTCGAGTTTTCGAGGTCACAAGCCGGTCGTCTTGATTTTCGGAAGCTACACGTGACCTCCCTTTCGGCATCAGGCTGATGCCTTGGAAAAACTGTACCACGATTATCAGGATCGGGCGAGCGTCTATATTGTCTACATTCGCGAAGCACACCCGGCAGACGGATGGCAGGTCGGAGCCAACCTGCAGGAGAAGATCGTTTTCGATCAGCCAACGACGTTGGACCAAAGAACGCACGTCGCCAAGACCTTCTGCTCGGCGCTGAAGATCTCCATTCCTTGCTTGCTGGACGGGATGGACGATAAAGTGAATCAGGCTTACGCCGGCTGGCCCGATCGGATCTACGTCATCGATGTCAAGGGCCAGATCGTCTACAAGGGAGCTCCCGGACCGCGCGGCTTCAAGCCGGCGGAAGCCATGGAAGCTCTGAAAAAAATCGTCGTGCCGCCTCCAACGGCCGCACCCGGTTCCTCCAGTTGACCCGCCCGGTCCGACGCAGCCGTTCCTTCCACGACGTTCCGTTGGCTTCCTGGCGCGATCCACGGAACGTGTCAACCGGTTGTCGTGGAAGGTTATGCTGCCGGTATTACTTCCAACTGTCCAGAAGCTGCTGGACCGAAGCGCGGTCAAAACCCTTCTTTGGCTGGAAGTCCTGGTTGGCGAGCAAATCGTCGAGTGTCGGAGTGGGCGAGGGAACGCCGCCTGCGGGCACCTCGACATGGGCCGTCCAAACAATGCCGTTCAGCACGACTTTGCGGAAGTCGTCCTGAGCCCAGTTCCAATGGAAGTGGCCTCCCGTAAACCCGAAACCGCGGCCTCCATCCGGGCGTTCGCAAGCCCAGCCAACATTTTGAGGCTCCTTACGCTCCAGCACGGCAGCTCGCACAGCCGGGTTGTTGCTGTGAGGCCCGTCTTTGCGTTTCAGAGTGTCTGCCGGCGGCAGCGCACTGAGGATCGGAACGACACCTTGCATGTTCTCCCGAAAACGCATGTGGTAGTACCACTCATCGCGAATCGCAAACGGACGCACTCCCCGCGCAATCGGATGATTCGGGAATTCTTCGAAACGACCGAGCCAGTGCGGATTGACCGACCAGTTTGCCTCGAAGTAACCGCCGACCCAGTCCAGGAAGGACTGGCCCGCCCTGTCTTTCGGGACTTCGACAGCGTAATGAAGGCAGACGAACCCGACGCCTTTCGCCATCAGGCTGCGCAGTGTGTCCATGTGCTTCAGAGCCAGATGTCCGCTGCCGCCATCGCAGAAAATCACGATCGAAGCGGCGGCGTTCAAAACGGCTTCGTCCGCCGGCCAGCCTGCTGAAACGATCGCGTGAACCTCGGACACATTGTCATTCAGTAGCTTGGCTAACAGCAGGCAGCCGGCGCGATGCTCGTGCGATCCGAACCCATGACTCGGACCACCCGCGATCAGCACGATTGTTTTCACAGATCCGGGCTGCGAATCGGCCCACACCCGTGTCGTTCCCACCATAACGCTCATGCACATCACCACCAGTTGTCCCATCCGCACTCCGATTGACACCATCCCGTTTCCGTCCATCATCGTCTTCTCCCGCGTTGTTCTTTTCAGGACCTGATTGATCGTGACACCGCGTCGACAGCCTGCACGAACTCGCCTGCCTCAGAAACCAGCTCACAAGTTCGATTCCGGCGTCGAGCGCTGTCGAGATTATACTGAGTGCTTTCGGACTTGTCGCATCTAGCTTGCTTCTTGATCGCTTACAACGCTGAATCCATGTTGGCATGGGCGACACGGTTGTCCAAATCAGCGTGAGAAGTGACAATGATAGACTGCGAAGGATACAAACTTGCGTTTGGGGGCC
>CAZXNP010000180.1:0-4862 GCA_964642035.1 uncultured Anaerolineales bacterium
GGACGGCGGAGGAGCACACCGCAGGACAGGCGGTGCGAGGCAACCCACCCCCCCGCCACATGCCCACCGCCCCCCCCTCCTGGAGGTGGTGGGTGGTTGCCCCGGGGTGGATGCCCACCGCCTGGCTGTCCCCCGGCCTCCTGGCTGGCGCCTGTTCCGCGCCCGCCACTGAGCCGGGGGTCGAGCCCCAGAACCAGGAGGGCGCCAAGCCTGGCAACACCGCGCGCCAGGCGGAGGCCGATCCGGATCCGGCCCCCGTGGAGGAACCCCCCAGCCCCGAGGGTCAACCGACGAGCTCGGAGCGCCTGGTGCTGTACTCGGGCCGCAGCAGGAGCCTCGTCGGCGATATCGTCGCGGGGTTCGAGCGGGACACTGGCGTCGATGTTGCCGTGCGGTGGGGAAGTACGAGCGAGATGGCGGCCACCCTAATGGAAGAGGGGGCCGACACTACGGCAGACGTCTTCTGGGCCCAGGACCCCGGAGGCCTCGGTGCCGTGGCCGAACTACTGGCCCCTCTACCGCCGCGAATCCTCCACCGGGTGTCGCCGGCGTTCCGGGACCCTGGCGGCCGTTGGGTGGGGATCACGGGCAGAGCCCGCACAGTGGTGTTCAACACCGACCGCGTGGCCGCCGATGAGTTGCCGGCTGACTTGACGGGCTTCGTCGAGCCCCGGTGGCGCGGCCGGGTCGGCTGGGCGCCCACCAACGCGTCCTTTCAGGCCATGGTCACGGCGATGAGGGTGGGCTGGGGCGAGGACAAGACCCACGACTGGCTCGTGGCGATGCTCGACAACGACACCCAGACCTACGACAAGAACAGCCCTATCGTGGCCGCCGTGGGGGCCGGGGAGATCGACGCCGGCTTGGTGAACCACTACTACCTCCACCGCTTCTTGGCGGAGGAGGGTCCCGAGTTCCCGGCGCGGAACGCCTTCCTCCGCAGCGGGGGCCCCGGGTCCCTGGTGCTGGTAGCCGGCGCCGGTATCTTGAGCAGCTCCCGGCGATTCGAAGCCGCCGAGGCCTTCCTCGCCTACTTACTCACCGACGAGATTCAGAGTGAGTTCGTGGCGTCCACCGATGAGTATCCCCTGGCGGCTGGCGTGGCCCCGCCCGCCGACGTGCCGGCGCTCGACGAGCTGAACCCCATGGCGGTGGACCTGCAGGACCTGGCCGACCTCAAGGGCACCGTGAGGCTGTTGAGGGACGTGGGGGCCATGCCCTGAGGCGCTCATTACAGGTTGCGCCCCTGGTCCCGGGCCCCGGAGTGCGGTGGCGCCGGCGAGCAATCCTAGGTCCGTGGGCCGGGGCCTTTTGGGTCCCGGCCTTGGTCGTGGCGGGGGCGGTTCTGATGGTGCCTGGGTATCTAGTCCTCCGGGCCGCCGATGCCGACGCCAGCACGGTGGATCTGCTGCTTCGGTGGCGCACCGTCGCAGTGGTGGTCCGCTCCATCGGTCTGGCGACGGCCGTCACGGCGGTGGCCGTGGCCCTCGGCGTGCCACTGGCTTGGCTCACGGTACGCACCGACCTGCCGCGGCGGAGGACGTGGGCGGTGTTGGCGGCCTTACCCCTCGTCGTACCGAGCTACATCGGCGCCTACCTCTTCGTGGCCGCCCTGGGGCCGCGGGGGCTTGTGCAGGGTTGGCTCCAGAACCTGGCTGGGGTGGAGCGGCTGCCAGACATCCGGGGCTTTGGCGGCGCGACCCTGGTTCTGGCTCTTTACACGTATCCGTACGTTTTCGTCATGGCCCAGGCGGCGCTTCAGCGGAGCGATCCGGCCGTGGCCGAGGCTTCGCGCCTTCTGGGGGCGAGCCGATGGCAGACTTTCCTGCGCGTGACTGTGCCACAGCTGCAATCGGCTGTAGCGGCCGGCGGCCTGCTGGTCGCCCTCTACACGCTGCGCGATTTCGGCGCGGTGTCGATCATGCGAGTGGATACCCTCACCCGGGTGATATACGTGCAATACACGGCGGCCTTCGATCGGGCATCGGCGTCGGCCTTGGCCCTCACTTTGGTGGCCGTGGCTCTGGTGGTGGTGGGGGGGGAAATGCGCGTCGAGAGAGGGTCGCCGCGGTACTCCGTTGGCCCCGGTCTCCGGCGGCCGCCGCAGACAGTGCTCTTGGGGCGCTGGCGTTGGCCCGCGGTGGCTTTTGCTGCCGCCGTGGTCTTTCTGGCCCTAGTCTTGCCGGCGGGGGTCCTGGCCTACTGGCTGGCCCGGGGGCTCCAGGCTGGGGAAGGGGTGCCGGGCTTGGTCGGCCCGACGATCAGCTCCGGGCTGGCATCCGCCCTCGGAGCGGTGGTCACGGTGCTTGCCGCCCTCCCAGTGGCCTGGCTCAGTGTCAGACGGCCGTCGCCCCTGAGCCGAGGCATCGAGCGGATCACCTACGTGGGCTTCGCGCTACCGGGCATCGTGGTCGCCCTGGCCCTCGTCTTTTTCGGTCGCCGTGTCGGAGGGCCGCTGTACGGGAGTCTGGTGTGGCTCGTGGTGGCGTACGCGATTCTCTTCTTGCCCCAGGCCGTGGGGGCCATCCGGGCCGCGCTGCTGCAGGTGCGGCCCGTCATCGAGGAGGCGGGGCGGACCCTGGGCCAGCGCCCGTTGGGAGTGCTCACCACCGTCACCCTGCCCGTCGTCTGGCCCGGCCTTGCGGCGGGACTCAGCCTGGTCTTCTTGACGGCAATGAAGGAACTGCCTGCGACCCTCGTCCTCAGCCCCCTGGAGTTCAACACCCTGGCAATGCAGGTCTGGTTCGCCGTCGATGAATCCTTCTTCGCCCGGGCGGCGGCGCCGGCCCTGGTATTGATTCTGCTCTCGTCGGGCCCGATGGCTCTGCTTGCCCGGCGGTCGGCGGTGGCGGCCTCGTGAGCCCTCCGGGCCCGATTCCCCGGGGAGTGGGTGTCGGCCACGCCAGGAAGCCTCGCCCCTCGGCCCCGCAACGCGTCGAGGTGCGTGGCCTCGGAAAGTCATTTGGTGCGGTGACCGCGGCCCGGGGCGTCGACCTGACGGTTCAGGAGGGAGAGACCCTGGCCCTCTTGGGGCCCAGCGGTTGTGGCAAGACCACCGTGCTGCGCCTCATCGCCGGCCTCGAAGTACCTGACGCTGGTTCCGTCATCATCGGCGGCGCGGTGGTGGCCGATGCGGCGACGGGCCTCTTCGTGCCCCCGGAGCGTCGCCGCGTCGGCATGGTGTTTCAAGACTACGCCCTGTTTCCACACCTCTCGGTTGGCGGTAACGTAGCTTACGGCCTCCGGGGGAACCCCCATCGGGAAGCCCTCGTGGCCGAAGCGGCGCGGTTGGTGGCCCTCGATGACGTGCTGGAGCGGCAACCTTACCAGCTGTCCGGGGGGCAACAGCAGCGGGTCGCCTTGGCCCGGGCCTTGGCGCCGGGGCCAGGAGTGCTTCTCCTGGACGAACCCTTCTCCAACCTAGATGCCAGGCGCCGGGCCACAATGCGCGACGAAGTCCGGGTCATCCTGAAGGCGGCCGGCACCACCAGCGTTTTCGTGACCCACGATCAGGAGGAGGCCCTCTTCATGGGCGACCGGGTGGCCGTCATGCACGACGGCCAGGTGGCCCAGGTTGGCACCCCGGAGGAGGTCTTCCACCGCCCGGCGGACAGATTCGTAGCGCTGTTCCTGGGCGACACGAGCTTCCTGGCCGGCCGGGCCCTCGAGGGTGGTGTCGTGACGGCCCTGGGGGTCCAGCGCCAGAGGCTGGTAGTGCCGGCGGGCACGGCACTGGAGGTGCTGGTGCGGCCCGACGATGTGAAGCTAACCCCCGATCCGGAGGGCACCGGGCGGGTGACCCGCCGGGATTTCCGAGGCATGCACCAGCGGTACCGAGTCGAGCTCGCCACGGGGGAGGCGATTCACTGCATGACGGATCACAGCGTCGTCCTGGCTCCAGGGGCGCCCGTGAGGGTGTCCATTTGCGCCAGCCATCCCTTGGCGTGCTTCCACGGCGACGTCAATGTCGTGGATGGCCAGGCGCCCCGGTGATTGCCCCGGCGGCCACTCCGCTACGACTGGCCGCCGCCGCCTTGCCAGTCGTGGCGGTCCTCTACCTCATGGCGGCCCGGCGCTGGAGCCCGGGACGAGCCGGGGCCGTGGGGTGGGCCCTGGCCTTGGCGGCGGCCGTCCTGGTCTATGGTGCCGGGGAGCGCCTCGTGCTGGTGTCCCAAGGACGGGCCCTCCTTCTGAGCCTGTATGTCCTCTACATCGTGTGGTCTGCCCTGGCCTTCTACATCGTCGTGGACGAGGCCGGCGCGTTCCCAGCGATAAGTGCCGCCGTGGCCGGCTGGACGGCGGACCCCACGATGCAGCTCCTGATCCTGGCGTGGGTGTTCTCCTCTTTTCTTCAAGGCGTCACGGGTTTCGGCGTTCCAGTGGCCGTCGTCGCTCCGCTCCTGGTGGGCCTGGGCTTCGAGGCCCCAGTGGCCGTCGTGGCGGCCAGTCTGGGCCATGCCTGGGCCGTGACCTTCGGCAGCGTAGCGTCGAGCTTCTATGCCATGCTGGCCGTCACGGGCCTCAGCGCAAGTGCTTTGGCTCCGGCATCGGCGGCCATGCTGGGCGGGGCCTGCCTGGCCTGCGGCCTCGTTGTAGCGTCGCTTCACCGAGGCTGGGGGTCTCTGCTCCACGGCTTGCCGGCTGTCATAGGGGTAGGGGGCGTGATGGCTGGGGTCCATTTCGCCGTGGCCACAGGCCCGATGTGGCCCCTCGCCTCCTTCATGGCGGGCCTTGTCGGATTGGCCGCTGCCGCTCTAGTCGCCCGCACGGCCTTCTATCGAGGTCACCGGGGTCCGAGGGGCGCCGAGGCCGCCGCAAGCGCACCGTCGCCGGCGGCGGCGGGGGCCGCCCATGTAGCCCTC
>CAZXNP010000181.1:0-4838 GCA_964642035.1 uncultured Anaerolineales bacterium
ACCTGTAGGGACTCATGTTAGCGGCATACACCGCCACGAACATCCGGCTGATGTCCAGATTCGTCCATGTTCTCATCGTGCACCTCAGAAGTGTACAACCCAGACAAGCAGCTCTTGGTCAGCAGGACACCACAGCCAGTGCTCTACCCAAGATCTCAATAGTCGGATCACCTGGTCCAAAGATTAGAACCGGAGGTTCATGGGCGGGATTCTCGGCTTTCAGAACGATTGCCTTACCCTGACGGTCGAGTCTCTTCACGGTTGAACTGCAGTCATGGGCGTAGTCAATCCGAACGACCACTATGTCTCCCGGGTCCGCGTCGGGTTGCTGTCTGAAGATGACGTAATCGCCGTTGTGTATGTCCACCCAGGTCATGCTATCGCCCTTTACTCGGAGAGCGAAGTAAGTACTACCAGACCTGAGTTCGAGTGTAGTACCCTTGCCTGCCCCCAGGATTTTCTTTACCTTACCATTCCGATCGCCTAAACTAATCCTGTCTAAGAACACATCTTCCGGCCCAACTTCGATCGCAAGGATGGGCTCCCCCGCTGCTGTTGTGCCGATGATAGGAACAGAGTCTGCCTGTTCTTGTGCCTTCTGCCTTCGCCGACGCAGGAAATCCAAGTGTTGCATCCGCTCTCTTACCAGATGCACTGGAGAGCGAACATCTACACCTTCCTCGGCCAGGCGTTCGAATTGACGGAAACTTTGGTAGTATAGTGTCTGTGCCTGATACCAGTCGCCAGCACTCTGTGCGAGCAGTCCGAGAGCATACTGTGCAACAGCCTCATTCCATTGGCTATTAACATCCTCGTTAATACTGAAGATATTCGCACTCCGACGATACCAGTTCTCAGCTTCCTCCAGATCGCCCATCGAGTGATAGAGCGCCCCCTTGTACATTTGAGTGATTGCCCGGTAATACTCGACATCAATACTTGCTCCTGAGCATAGGGCTAAACTCTGCCGACACAGATCGAGAGCCAGATCCCACTTCATCTGCCGTCGGGCACGATCTGCACGCTCATTCAAGTCGAAGCTCAAGCCAGGATCCTTCTGAAGTGAATTGACGACCTCATCAGCCATGATTTGGCAACTCATTCCCTCCTCCTTCTGTTTTCCCTCTGTTATGTCTTATTGGCCTGGGGTCCTTGACATTCTAAAACTTTGCAGTCTTAGGGACGTCCCCCAGCCATCCTCATCCTATCTAAGATATCCATCCTCATAAGTGTACTATAATCGTCTGTGCCGGTTTGGGTTTTTTCAGACGCTTTTTCTAGATATTCAATGAAACGTAATAATATTAAGTCTTGTGCATTGGCATCCTTGCCGAGTAACTCTCTAAGACCCTGGGCAATTGCCTGAATAGTCTCCATTCGGGCTGCGGCTTCGGTCACCTGGACAAGTTTGTCCGTCTCTGCCTTGGTGGTCTCAATACGCCGATCCCAATCAGCCATCCACTTCTGTAATAGTCTCTCTTCGGCCTTCTCTTGAATCTTGATCTCTCCTATGTTTACATCAACAACTTTTATACCCAGGGATTCTAGAGAGACTCTGTTGATCTGGTCGACCACTGCTTTTTTGATCCTCTGTCGGGGTTCCAGTTGGCCTGTTGCTGGAGACGGCCACACAGCTCTGGTGGTAAAGACCTCGCCCAAATCATACCTGGCGATAACGTCACGCAAGGAGGTATCGGCTATGGTCTCCATGGCTGATCTGATACTTCCAAACTTCTTGCCTACTAGCCTCCAGATTCTCTTGATATGCTCCGGATCGTAAGGAAATTCACTTCCCTCAGGGCACTCACCCAAACCTGGGTCTATCTGGTAGTAGACGAACAAGTTGAACTCCTCTATGATGACGCTATCTCTTGTGACCACGTTGCGAACGGGCTTGTCCACAAGAATCGCAGCAGTCCGCAAGGGGACAATCAAGCTCGTTCGTTCAAACGCTTCGGTGAGTGTGATCCCCGCGCTGACAATTCGAGTGATCTTGCCACCTTTTTCCAGCGCAACCGCGTGCCCGTCATCGACTATCAGCAGACCCGGCCCAGCAAAGCGTGCCCATCCTCCGCCCGGAGCCTTCACTGTTGTTGCTCTTCCGTCCGTGACAAGCTCCACTCTCTTGTTAATGTCCAAGATGATGCTGATCATAGCCCAGAGGGTGGGCCAATATGGGCAGTCGCCTATGTCCTTGCTGTACTCTGCCAGGTAGGTATTCATCATCGTTCTTCCGCTCGAAATCAGATGCAACGCCGCGATCGCCATGACAAATGAGAAGGCGACAAGCATGGACCAGTACCAGCGCTCCAGAGCTGGATGGCTGTACAGAGGTAGTATCAAGAAGTCCTCCGGCACAACATTCTCAGGCCCGAAGACCAGAGTATTAGCTATTCCTCTGAGTATTTCTGTCCCCTGCTTATCTGGCTGGATGACCGTGATCGATTCAACCAATGGGGGCAGAATAGTGCCCAAATAGGCAGTCCACATAGTAGCCGATAGAAGTGTGAAAAGGAAATAGTAAATGGTTTTCTCATCTCCCGGTGATATAAAGAATTGGGAAGGAAACACCTTACCACGTACGAACAGTAGGAGATAAGCCAAAGCAAAAACCTGAATGCCTACTAGCCCATAGTTCAGCGCAACGCCCAGTGCAACTGGCAGTAGGATGAGCTGTGCGATCACGCTCAAAGCAACGAGAAGCTTGGATTGCTGAGATTGTTCCTTCTGAGCCATGATTCCTCCTTCGCATTTCTGCTGCTTCTAACTGATCACCAATCAGGTAGGGACTGGTGACCAGTTGGCCATCGCTGGAAACTACAGCCTTGTGACTGAGAAGGCAAATGATGCAAATTGCTCTCTTCCTTCCTGCTGGCTTCGGCTGAAGATAGCCTTTTTCAGCCTGGCTCCTCAGTGTCGGGCGAACACGGACTGCAGAACCTTCACGCGCAGACCCTGACTCCCGACTGCACCAACGTTCCCGACGGGTGGAACAGGAACCATACCACCTTCAGCAATAGAGAGGCTGAAATAGAAGAGTACCACAAGGACACCAGGCCTGAGAACAGACCAGCATGAGTTGCGAATGCTTCGCACACGGAGGACACGAAAAACAATGTGCTGCGACCACGCCACGTACTACAAGGTATCCGGTTGCTGCATCACTCCCCAATCTTGCACTGATTTCACACGGATCGGCTTATGTGGATTATATCACGATTACCGTTCTATTGCATGACAGTATCCTGACAGGACGCTGACAGTTTCCTGACAGTTTCCTGACAGATCCGGTGCGCGGGCGACTAGCCCAGTGCAGGTGCATATCGTCCCTGAATACTATAATGCAAAACGAATGCAAAATCTGTCGGTCTTCAACCTTAAATTTTCGGTCAGTCGGGAAACTGGGCGGCAGTCTTCGTCGAAAGATCTACATGCCCAAGCTGTCTATTTTGAGAGTTTCGTGCTGCGTGGTTCCCACCGAAGTCATTGTGCGTTCGTTTCATAGGTGCGAGGTTCCGTCACGATGGAAAGCTAGCTCAGAAGACGGGAGGCTGGCTCAGCCTCCTCATCAACCGAGCCAGCCTCCTCAGCAACGGATGCACGAAAGGCAGGGGAGTCTGAACCAGACGGGCCGCGTCCACCCAGCGCCCGAACCAGCCAGTGCAGAAGACGCCAAGCTGTGTCCCGTACCCAAGGTCTGCCACGCACAAGCAAGCGTTTCACTCTGTTTGTGCCTCCTTTTACCTTAACAGACTGACGAATCATGTGCCAGATGTCCGCGACGAAGTTGAATCGTATAGACTCGTGACATTACAGGGGCTATGGCTCATCCCGAACAAACGTAGACGAACTGCAACATTCAGAGCGCTGCGATCGAAGCGAGGGTGGCCAATCCGACGACCAGCAAAGCCGCGTTCAGTGCCCAGTGCTCCGTCGAATCATAGCCTCCTGTCGCCTTGGCAACCAGCTTGACGCCAAGTAGAAGGACGAACAACAGTGCAATTAATCCAGTTATTAAAAGCTTTAACACTATCATTGATTTTCCTCCCTTCATTGCTCCCCACTGGTATGTTAACGCAGGTGAGGGGGTGCTCAGGGCTAGATGTGCCCTGAGCACCCGTTTGCCGCGCGCCGCCCCGATAGCACTGTGCTCACAGCCATATCTGGCTATTGTTTGTCGGTCAGCATTGTGTGCGTGTTCGACCTGAGGTGAGTGTGTCGGTTGAAAGCCGGCGCACGGGGCGAGTAGGATCTCGTTGCACCTCCTTTCTGGCCAACGGCCTGAATACGTCGGATCTGGCATCCTCTTGGATCTTTCTGACTTCAATATACCATATTCTGGGGCTTGCTGCCATTCACTTTCATCAGCCATGGCTGGCTCAGGACTTGCCTCGTCATCTCTGTAACCTCACCGCAAGCTCACAAAAAAAGAGGGGAAAGGTCTGAACCTTTCCCCTCGGTGTGGGTTTATGCTATCGCAAAAGCATGTCAGATAGGTGGTCCTTGCCACCTAAGCAACCGCAGCCCCTCTAGCCTGAGGACATCAGGATACAACGCCCGGTACACATTGCAGTAAGGCGACCTCACGTCGCTGCGCCCGGCCACGCGGTATGTCAGTAGTGGGCAACCTCCGGAGCACCAGTAACGCCATATGCATTCGCGGCAACCCTCTTTTTCATCCACAGATACATTAGAGAACCTGTTCTGGTCGGCACGGATGACTCCGAGCGGATCGTCCGCCATCACATCGGTCACAGTGTGCTCGATCTCCATCTGGCAGCGGGCTACCCGGCCGTTTTGGTCAATCACCAGGTAGTTGTGACCAGCCCCACACGGAT
>CAZXNP010000182.1:0-4823 GCA_964642035.1 uncultured Anaerolineales bacterium
TTGACAAGAATGTCCAGGCCCCCGAAGAGACCGCCAGCGGCGGCGATCCCCCCCCCTGCCGCGCCGGGGACGCCGAGGTCGGCCTGCACCAGCCGGACCTCGGCCCCCAAGCCCCGGATGGCCGCGGCAGTGTCCGCCGCGTCGTCGGCGGAGCGACCGTAGTGCACAACCACGCGGCAGCCAGCGGCCGCCAGGGCGAGGGCCACGCCACGGCCCACCCGCCTGGCGCCCCCCGTGACGAGGGCCACCCGATGGTCCAGCTTCACAGGGGCCGCAATTCGGCCGTGAAGTGGCGCAAGAACGGTGCCGACCGGGTGATCTCGTAGCCGCGGATTGCGTCCTTACGCCCCCACACGTCGATGATCGCCTCCACCACGTAGTCGATGTGGCTCTGGGTATAGACCCGCCGCGGGATAGCCAAGCGCACAAGGTCCATGGCCGCCGCCTCGCCAAACATGAGGGTTCCGATCTCCACCGTGCGGATACCGGCCTCCCGGTACAGCTCCACCCCAATTGCCACCGCCGGGAGCTCCTCCGGCGGCACGTGGGGCAAGAAGGCCCGGGCATCGATGTAGATGGCGTGGCCGCCCGGGGGCTCCACGATGGGCACGCCAGCCTCCGCGATGTGGCGCCCCAGGTAGGCCGTCGACGCGGTCCGGTACCGCAGATAGTCCTCGTCCAGGGCTTCCCGAAGGCCCACGGCGACGGCCTCGAGGTCACGGCCGGCTAGGCCACCGTAGGTGGGATAGCCCTCGGTAAGAATCAGCAGGTTGGCCTCCTGCTGGGCGAGGCCGTCGTCATTCGTGCAGAGGAAGCCGCCGATGTTCGACATCCCGTCCTTCTTGGCCGACATGGTGCAACCGTCGCCGTAGGCGAAGAGCTCCCGGGCGATCTCGGCGGGGCTCCGGTCGGCGTAGCCCTCCTCCCGCTCCTTGATGAACCACGCGTTCTCCGCAAAACGACAGGCATCGAAGTAGAGGGGGATGTCGTGGCGGCGACAGACCTCGGCCACGGCCTTCACGTTGGCCATGGACACCGGCTGCCCGCCGCCAGAGTTGTTGGTGATGGTGAGCACGACCAGGGGCACCCGGTCGTCGCCCACCTCATCGATGAGGCGCTGCAGAGCGGCAACATCCATGTTGCCCTTGAAGGGGTGCTGAGTGGCCGGCTGCGCCCCCTCGGGGATCACCAGGTCGACGGCACGGGCACCGACAAACTCGACGTTGGCCCGGGTGGTGTCGAAGTGGGTGTTGGACGGCACCACGTCGCCGGCCTCGCACATGACGCTGAACAGAATCCGCTCTGCGGCCCGCCCCTGGTGGGTTGGAATGACGTGGCGAAAGCCGAAAATGTCGTCGACGGCCGCCTTGAAGCGACGGAAGCTGGGGCTGCCCGCGTAGCTCTCATCACCGCGCATGATGGCTGCCCACTGACCTGTGGACATGGCCCCCGTGCCGGAGTCGGTCAGGAGATCGATGAGCACGTCATCCGCGGCGAGCTGGAACATGTTGTAGCGGGCACGTCGCAAGAGGCTCTCCCGCTCCTCGCGGGTGGTCCACCTGATGGGCTCGACGGCCTTGATCCGGAACGGCTCGATAATGGTGCGCCTGGCCATTGGCGGCCGCTACCTGGGAGACGGCCCGGGGGCGCCGGCCTCGATCCAGGCGCGGATGAGGTCCGTATCGCCGGGGGAGAGGGGCGGCCCACCAGGGGGCATGGCAGGCCGGGAACGCCCGGTGATCGTCAAGTACAGCTCGCTGGCCTCGGGGTCTCCAGGGACGACAACGGGGCCGTCGTCGCCCCCGGCCATCACGGCGGAGTAATCGTCCAGGGCGAGGCCTCCTGCTTGGCCGTGGCACACTACACAATGGGTCTCGAGAAGAGGGGCGATGTCGGAGGCGAAGGTTGGTGCCTCCGCGGCCCCTGGCGGCCATGCCACGGGACCCGAGGTGCCGTAGCTGGACCCGAGGAGCACCAAGTCGAACATATCGGCGCAGTCCGTGGCATTCATGTCGGCCCTGGGGTCGAAGCCCGGCCCGCCGGCACAGGTTCCATAGGCGGCGGCAACAATGACCAGATCAAGAACGTCCACGGCATCGTCGCCATTGGCGTCTCCCCCGGGCAGCAGCGCCTCGGCCAGGGTCGCCGGGGCTCCGCCCCGACACGCCACACCTGTGGCCACGACCGAGAGGTAGCCCGGGGCCGCGGCGGCCAGTCGGTGGTTGCCGCTGGGCACCGCGGCAATGGCGAAATCGCCCTCGGCGTTCGACACCGCGACCTCGGCTCCGTCGAGGCTGACGGTCACCCCCTCGTGGTGGGTGCGGCCCGCGAGGCGCACAGTGCCCCCCACTCGGCACGGCACATCCTGGGCTGCCACTCGGGGGATCTTCGGACCTCCGGCCGTTGCCATCAGGGCGGCTAGGGCCAGTCCCCACGCCGCCGCACGGCCGGGTCCGGACGAAGCGCGGCGCCTGTGAAGGCTCATCGAGTCCCTCCCTGGGGTGCACGGTGGCCAATGAGCGGTCACTGCCGTGCCCCTGCGGAACCACGGCACGGCACCGGCAATGGCCCACCTTCCGCCGAGAGATTACCACGCCGGCGGCGGCGGCGGCTAGACGCGGGGCTGCCGCCTCGGCTAGCATTGGTTCAGTCTCCCCCGATCGCACACGCCGCCGGCGGCGAAGGCCACGGAGCCGTCGGCGCCAGGCGTGGACAGGGCGAGGCACGGTATCCAACCAGAGAAGGCGCCCATGGACCACGCCCAAATGCTGCGCAGCGTCAGCCGGACCTTCGCCCTGTCCATCGAGCAGCTGCCGGCCGTGCTCAGGGAAGCCGTCACCGTGGCCTATCTCCTCCTCAGGGTAGCGGACTGTCTGGAGGACCACCCCCACATGGACCGGGCGGAGAAGGCCGCCCTCCTGCGTCGCTGGGCAGCGGTTCTCCGCGGCCAGGAGTCCGCGGCGGAGCTCACAGCCAGCCTGGCGACACTCGACGGCAGCGACCCCGAAGTGTACGTGGCCCAGCAGGCGGAACGCCTCCTGGCCCGGATGCACGAGCTGCCGTCGGCGGCCCAGGCCGCCATAGTGGGCAGAGTTGCCAAAACCGCCAACGGCATGGCCCGCTGGCAGGTTCACGGCCCCTTCGTCGACGACGAGGCGGCCCTTGACGACTACATGCACGAGGTGGCGGGCCGGGTGGGATACCTCCTCACGGACCTCTTCGCGCTGCACTCACCGCGAATCCGCGCCCGGCGGGCACAGCTCATGCCCTTGGGGCGGGAGTACGGCCTCGCCCTCCAGACCGTCAACGTGATCCGCGGACTACGGTCGGACTACGAACGCGGCTGGGTCTATGTGCCCGCCACCTTTTATCGCCGGGCGGGCCTCACCCGCGACGGCTTGTTTGAGCCGGCCAACCTGGACACAGCCCTCGAGGTCGTGGGCATGCTGGCCGACAAGGCCGCCCGGCACCTGCAGAACGGGGTGGGGTATGTCCAGGCCTTCCCGCGGCGGCAGCACCAGATCAGGCTGGCCTGCATGTGGCCGCTGTTGTTTGCCGTGCGCACCCTGGCCATTAGCCGCGACAATGCCGACGTGCTGCTGTCGGAGGCCAAGATGGGCCGTGACCAGGTCCGGACCATCGTCCGTCAGACTCGGCTGTTCGGTTGGTCAAATAGCTGGCTCGAAGGCTACTACGCCAAGCTGGCGATACCCCCAAGGCACCAGCTGTCCTCGTCGACCTCGGCGGCTCCGGCCCTGCCCCAGGCGGGCTGAAGCCTGCCGCCGTGGCCCAGGGCCCCATCCCCCCGGACGAGATCACCTTCACCTTCGCCCGCAGCTCAGGGCCGGGGGGGCAGCACGTCAACACGGCTGACACGAAGGCCGTGCTGCGGTGGGATGTGGTCCACAGCCCAAGCTTGCCGGAGGATATGCGCCAGCGCTTCCTGATGGCCCATGCCGGGCGGATCACGAAGGACGGGATACTGGTGTTGACGTGCCAGCATCATCGTTCTCGTCGCGATAACCAGCGGGCCTGCCTCGAGAAGCTGGCCGCCTTGGTGGCCGAGGTGGCAACGCCCCCTCGGCGGCGGCGGAAGACGCGGCCGCCGCGGTCCGCCGTGGAGCGACGGCTGCGGCGCAAACGTAGCCGCGGCGAGCGCAAGCGCCTCCGACGGCGGCCGGCCGCCGACGATTGATACCATTACCGTCTCAGGAGACGAGGCCTCGCTCCGGGGGCACGGGGCCCACCCACTGGGCTTCCGCCTCGAGGGGCGGGGTGGCTTCGCCAACGCTCCACAAGAAGAAGACGGCGCCAACGGGCCCGACGCCCGCGAAGGACGCGATCACCAAGCCCTTGCGCTCGGGCCAGGAGGTGCGTGATATGGAGCGCAGCCACGAGCGCACCGAGGCGTGGGTGGCGACAATGGCCCGCATGGCCCGGGCATTGGCGATGGTGGCGGTGATCTTTCGCTCGTTGCGTATGATACCGGCATCGCCAAGCAATCGGCTCTTGTCGCCGGGGCCATAGCCGGCCACGGTGTCGATGTCGAAGCCATGAAACGCGGCCCGGAAACCCGGCCACTTGGCGTCGATCACGCGCCATGGCATCCCCGCCTGGAACACGGCCTTGGTCAGCACCTCGAAGTAGCCGTTGTCGCCGCCAGGGACGTGACGGGGCGGGGCCGCCGCCCGAGGCGCTCTGACCGTATTCATCTCGGAGCCTCCTTTCACGACCATCGCCACCCTTCGTGGAGGCACCTACCTCGACCTATGGACGGCGATGGCCCGGCAGTCGGTACCCCCGGGACCGTAGCGCGGGACGGC
>CAZXNP010000183.1:0-4770 GCA_964642035.1 uncultured Anaerolineales bacterium
GATCACCCAGGCTCTTGTGCAGCGCGCCCAGGTACGCCGCGATCATCGGCAGCGCCCAGAGCCTCTCGCCCGCCGCCCTCGCCGCGCCCAGCAGCTCGTCGCGCAGCTCGTCGCTGCGTGTGAACAACCCGGTGCACCGGGGGCCGAGTGCCACGCCCACGAGGGCCTCGGGACGGATTGCGGCGGCGTGGCCGCCCGCCCGCCGGTCGCCCTCGGCCGCGACGGCTATGACGTACGCACCCCGAGACTTCACCTCCTCAATGTTGGAGAGGGTCTTCTCGTAGGTAACCCCGGGAGGAGCGAACACCACTACCGGCGTGCCCGCCTCGATCAGGGCGATCGGCCCGTGCTTGAGCTCCCCCGCGGGGTAGCCCTCCGCGGGCAGGTAGCTGATCTCCTTCAGTTTGAGGGCGGCCTCCATGGCCACCGGATGGCCCAATCCGCGCCCCACGAAGAGCACTACCGGGGCATTAACAAGGCGCCCAGCCAGGGGCGCCACGGCGGCGTCGAGGTCAATGGCCTTGCGAATGGCGCCGGGCACGGCCATGAGCCCGGCGGCCAAGGAAGCCACCCGTGGCCCGGAGATCGCCCCCCGGCGCCGGGCCACGTCGGCCGCCATGGCGGATAGCAGGGCCAGCTGGCCGGCGAAGGTCTTGGTGGCCACCACTCCGATCTCGGGACCGACCCTCAGGTACATGGTGGCCTTGGCGCCCCTCGCCACGGAGCTGCCCACGACGTTGGTGACGGCCATGGTGGCCGCCCCAGCGTCCCGCGCCATCCGGAGAGCCGCCATGGTGTCCGCGGTCTCGCCGGACTGGGAGATCAGCACCACGAGGGACGACTCGTCCAGCACGGGGTAACCGTAGCGAAACTCGCTGGCGACGGCGGCCTCAGCCGGCACCCGTGCCCAGCGCTCTAGCAGCCGGGCGGCGACCAGGCCGGCGTAGTACGACGTGCCAGCCGCCACGAAGTGCACCCGGCGCACCCGATCGAGGTCGAGGGCGTCCAATTCCTGAACGTTGATCTCTGTGCCCGTGACCCGACCCCTAAGGGTGTTGGAAACCGCCGCGGGCTGCTCGTCGATCTCCTTCCGGACGAAGTTGGGATAGCCGCCCTTCTCAGCCGCCTCCGGCGTCCAGGTGACGTCAAGGAATTGGGGTGTTACCTGTCGTCCCCGGGCATCGACCACCTGCAACCCGCCGGGGGTCAGTAGTGCCACCTCGCCATCCCCCAGCGGGGCCACCCGGCGAGTACGCCCCAACAGTCCTGCCACGTCGCTGGCCAGGAAAGCGGCGTCCGGCGTCACCCCCACGATCATGGGACTCAGGTGCCGGGCCGCTACAAGCACCCCGGGGGCATGGCTCGACACGACGCCAAGGGCGTAGGCGCCCTCAAGGCGGCCCACGGCCTGGCGCACCGCTGCCACCAGGGCATCAGCTGCCGGAGCGTCCCTGGGGGCTCCACTTGCGGCCTTCGATGCAGCATCGCCGGCATCCGAGGGGCCCGGGGGGTTCGCGGCCGCCCCTGGGCCCCGATCCAAGGCATCCTCGATGAGGTGGGCGATCACTTCCGTGTCGGTGTCGGAGGCGAAGCGGTGGCCGCGGGCCTCTAATTCGGCCCGGAGGGCATCGTGGTTTTCGATGATGCCATTGTGGGCGACCGCCACCCGGCCCGTGCAGTCCACGTGGGGATGCGCGTTTTGCTCATTGGGCGCTCCGTGGGTGGCCCACCTCGTGTGCCCTAGGCCGGTGCGTCCCTCGGGAGCGCCGCCTCCAAGGTCACCGGTGAGGGCCGCCAGTTTCCCCGCTCGCTTGCGCACCACCAGAGTGCCATCGTCGTCAACGACGGCGATCCCTGCCGAATCGTATCCCCTGTACTCCAGACGCCTCAGCCCGTCGACGAGCAGGGTCAGAACGTCGTCGGTACTTACCGTGCCGACAATGCCGCACATGGTATTACCCTCCTGATGAGCCCAACGGGCTCCCCGGCGCCCGGGCCCCTGCGCCGGCAGGTTGGGCGCGCCGACGGTGCGCGCGAGAATCCCGCGCACCCTCTAGTGGAGCACCGCCGCTCCTTTTGGACCGCCGGTCGCCCGGCGGCTTTGTGGAGGGCTTGGTTTCAGGAGGGCAAGTCTGGGGCCGTGCCAGCCCCGGAGGCATCCACCGATCTGTCGAATCTTCGCGGCATCGGCCGCTTCACCCGGCGCGTCCGGGAACCTCCACCTCGTCAGCTTCGCCCCGCCGTCCGCGGCGGACGCTACCCGCCGGACGGCGCTCCTTTCGGGAGCCCGGCCGAAATGCCCCTTCGACATTCGGCGATCTCTTGCGCCTGTCATGGTGCAGCGAGGGGACGAAGCCCTGGTGCTCACCTGCCCAGTAGTCGGTCCGGCGGCTCCTCCTCTCCGCGGGCACCCCGGTGCCCCGGGGTAGCGTGAGTACAGGTTGTGCCTTCGGTGTCGAGGCAGATCCCTTCAGCTACGGCAGCTCTCGCGGTGCGACCCTCCGCCCCGGCTCGGTAGCCTCGAACACTACTCTCTTCGCCACTAAATTGTCTATCTCGGCCGCCGAGAGGTCAAGCACTTCGGTCAGGACTGCCCGGGTATCGGCCCCGAGGTCCGGGGGTGACCGGAGCGGGTTGGGGGACGAGCCGCTCATGCGAATCGGGGTGTCGGCCACCGCCACTGTGCCCGCCACCGGGTGGCCCATGGTCTTCACTATCCCCCGCGCCACGAGCTGGGGGTCGCCCATGGCGGCGTCGATGTCGGCCACGACTTCGGCCGCCAAACCCCTCTCCTTGAAGAGACGACGCCACTCCGCCGCCGGCCGCGACCGAAAAAGGGCCCCCATCTCGGCGAACAGCCGCTGGCGCTCCTCGCCGGGGGCGAACTGGCGACCCACGAGGTCGTGGCGACCCACGGCCTGGCAGAAATCTCGCCACAGCACCGGCTCCAGGGCACCCAGGGCCACGAAGGCCCCATCCGCCGTCTCATACAGATTGTAGAAAGGATAACGGCCGCTGAGGGGCATGGCCTCGCCGGCGGACTCCGCTGCCCCGGCCCGGCGGGCCTCAAGATGAAAGCCCAGCCAGGCCGCAATCGAGTCGAGGATGGCCACATCGATGTAGCGGCCGCCACCGGTGCGGGACCGGTCGAAGAGGGCCGCGCATACCGCCAGGGCGGCCGTCAGCCCAGCGGCCATGTCAGCCACCTGCACCGGGGGCATCACGGGCCGTCCGTCCGACCCACGCCACAGCCCCAGGAGGCCGCTTCGCGCAAGGTAGGTGATGTCATGCCCTGGCCGATTTCGGTCGGGACCCGACTGCCCGTACCCAGACACGGAGCAGTACACGAGGCGGGGGTTCCCGGCCTGCACCGCCCTTGGTCCAACGCCCATGCGGTCAGCCCGGCCTGGCCGAAATCCCTCCACGACCACGTCGGATCTGGCCGCCAGGTCCATGAACAGCTGCCTGGCCCGAGGTTTCCTGAGATTCAGACCAAGGGATCGCTTGTTGCGGTTCAAGCTGAGGTAGAAGGCGCTACGCCCGCGCACCAGAGGCGGCACCTGGCGCATGACGTCCCCGAGGCGCGACTCAACTTTCACGACGTCGGCCCCAAGATCGGCCAACACCTGGGACGCGAAGGGCCCCGGCAAGAGGCTGGTCAAGTCTAGCACCCGCACCCCGGCCAGAGGTCCGGCGCCGGCGTCGTCGCCCTGTCCCGGCCCTTCCGCCCGCGCGGGGTCGTCGCCCCCTTCGGGACGGTTGGCCCCGGCGCCGCCGCCAGGCATCATCCTGGGTCCGCCGCCGGCGTGGCCACCCCCGTCTCGGCCGCCAGGTCCAGCAACATCTCCAGCGTCGTGGCCCGCACTTCGGCGGCAATGGCGTCACGCCGTTCCCGGGCCCGCGCACCCCCGAGGCGCGCCTCGGCGGCTACCTGGACCGGCGGCCCGAAGCGCACCCAGGCTCGCCCTCGCCGAGGGTAGCTAGCCCCCTTGGGCATCAGCTGCCACGTGCCGTGGATGGCCCCCGGCACGATCACGGCACCGGTGCGCGCCGCCAGCCACACGAATCCCGCGTCGTAGGCGCGCAGGCGGCCGTCGGGACTCCGAGTGCCTTCGGGAGCGACCCCGAGGAGGCATCCGGCCTTGAGAACCGCCAGCATCGTCCGCAGGGCAGCCACATCGTCGCCATCGCGGCGAGCCGGGATGGCGCCCACCGCCTTGAGATAGGGACCGAACACGGGGATCCGCGTGGCCTCTTCCTTGGCCAGGAAGTAGCCCTTGCGGCCCACGGCAAAGCCCGCCGCAAACACGTCGAGATCGCTCACATGGTTGGTGGCCACGATCGTCGCCACCCCCGGCGGCGGAACGTGCTCCTGTCCGGAGACGGATGTGCGAATGTAGCCGTCGAACATCACCCGGAGGGCCACCTCGGCACTGCGCCTTGCCCACGGCCGGATGACGGGCGCCGGCCCCGGCGTCACGGCTCCCCTCGCCGGGAGCCGGCCACCAGTCCAAGGAGGATCGCCGCCACACCGCCAGAGGCCACCATCGCCAATAGGGCCAGGGCCGTGTCGAACCAAAAACGGTTGGGAAAAAGGCGAATGAGGGTGCTCGACGCGGGAAATTGCCACGTGCCCGGCGGGAACAGTAGCCGGTGGAAGCCTGTGAACAGTACGGGCCACGCCAGCGCGGCGGCGGCCGCCACCCCCACGGCTACACGCAGGCACAGGACTCCCACAGTGCCCCACCCCCTCTGCGCGACGCCGGATGT
>CAZXNP010000184.1:0-4758 GCA_964642035.1 uncultured Anaerolineales bacterium
CTGCGAATCACGTCACAAAAGGGCTGGTCTCCCCCGATCCGCCTCAGCCCGCCGCAAAGGGTGCTACCACAGACGAGGGTTTCGCATCTGAGCCAAAGGCCGGTAGGGAATCGGACCTACGCGAAGCATCCGACGATGTCGAGGCCGAGCCGGCTGCCGAAGCGGCTGCGGAACAGCAGCCTGACGATCTTCCCGCCTGGGAACCGCTGACACCGGAATTGGTGGAAGACGAGGCGATTCGCGGCGATTTCATGCTGCGGTGGTGCGTCGTTCTGCTGGCCGCCCTGCTCGGTTGTCGCCAGATCGACACAACACAGACGCTGGTCCACATCAAGACCGGTCAGTATCTGGCATCCCATGGTTGGTGGCCGCCTGCGCACGACGTCTTCTCGTACACAGCCACCGATCGTCCGTGGAATAACTTGGAGTGGGCCTGGGATCTGCTGGTCGCAGGTTTCTTTGCGATGACCGGACCAACGGGCCTTTCGCTTTTGATCGCGTTGTTGGCCGCCGTGACATTTGGTGTGCTTGTCCATACGAACCGTCCTGATGTTCCTACGTGGTGGAGCTCGATCTGCGCGACGGGAGCCTTGTTGGCAGCGTACCCCCTTTGTACGGCTCTGCCCGAGTCGCTGACGTTGTTCGGAATCGCGTTGACCTTGTGGTTGCTCAATGCGGGCCGTGACCAGGATCAAGCACGCCGCCTCGGGTGGCTGGTCCCGTTGTTGTTTGTCTGGTGCAACGTCGACAGCCGAGCGTTCCTAGGGTTGGCTCTTCTGTTGTTCTATGGACTCGGTGAGCTGGCTGGCAACGTGCTTGACCGTCCGGGCTTCGGAAACAGCACTCATCGCCGGCGATTCTGGATAGTTGTTGCGGCGTGCGTTGCAGTGACCTTGTTGAATCCTTTCGGTTGGCATTCCTGGCTGAAGCCGATTGCAATGTGGACGAAAGAGTATCCCGCTTTGCGCGAATACTTTGGAGCTCATCCACAGGGCCGCGAGTTGTTGAGTTTCCCGATCTATGCATCGGCCGTCTGGAGGGCCTGGAACCATCAACTCATTGCGGGCGTCACAGTTCTGGCGGCGGCTGCTGCTGCGATGGGCCTGAACTGGCGACGTGTCCATCTGGGTCATGTCGTGACGTATGTCGGATTCACGGCGGTTGCGGTGACGGCGACGCACGATTTGCCGGCCGCCTGTCTGGTCGCAGCCGTCCTGGCAACACTGAACGGTCAGGACTGGTATCGAGCAACGTTTCGTCAAACTTATTCGGTCGACACGATGGAGCTGCTGCTGTCACGCGGTGGACGCGCCGCCACCGTGCTCGGCATGGGGGCCCTGGCCGTTCTGGCAATCAACGGACGACTGACGGCCTCGAACGGCCTGCGCATGGGTTTCGGGTTCCACCAGGAACTGGCCGACGCGATTGATGACTATCGTCGAGTGTTGGCCGATTCCTATGATGATCGCCCCTTCGCATTTCGTCAGGACCAAGGAGACCTGTTGATCTGGGTCGGTCATCGGACGTTTATTGATAGTCGTGTGGCGCTCTATTGCGGCCATGGCGAGGACAACCTGCTACGTTGGCACGACCGAACGCGTCATGCACTCCGCAAACCCATCCCACTAGCTCAGCAGACCTCTGTAGCAACGATGCATCCCAAGCAGGGCTGGCAGGGACAATCCACCGTCTGGCGCGAGACATTCGATCGTTTCCACGTGACACACGTCGTGCCGCGCATGTCGGGACCTCACCCCGACTACGTAACCTATTTCGATCTGCTGGAGGCTTCGGATGTCTGGCGATTGACGGGTCTTGGCGCCACGGTTGCTTGCTTCTGCCGCTCCGATCTGGACGATCCGGATCTGCGTGCCTACGTCAGGACGCATCGTATCGATTGGAGCAAGTTGGCGTTCGCCGAGGCTGCATCGGACGTGGCAGCCATGCGGGACTGGCCCACTGCACGATCGGTTTATCAGCGATACCTCCGGCCGCACGATCCACGTTACGGCGGGCCGCTACAGCAAGCACGACACTATTTGGCCTACGTCGCAGCCACTTCCAGCCACCATCTGCCACTCGAGAACAAACAGGTCGCCGCCCTGGCCTATTTGGCCATTCGCAAGCTGAACGCCGCGCTGCTCCAAGACGCCAACCAGGTGGCCGCCTATCACATGTTGGGGCAGGCCTACGAGCTGTTGGGGCTGGTCGAGTCCCAAGTGGCTGCCGATCCACCAGGTCATCCTTCCCAGCGACTGCGGTTCTATCAGACCATGTGCGCGTACCATCAGGCACTCGTCATCGATCCGGACGACCTGGTAGCTCAGACTCGGCTCTTCACGCTGTATGTGACGTACAATCGGAGCGATCTGGCCCTTGACATGCTGGATCGATTTCGAGCCGTCGCGGCCGGACGTCACGACCTGACGGCTCAGGAGCAGAATCTGTTCGAGCGATCGGAGACGTTGCAGCAAGAACTGACGCAGCACATTGAAAAAATCCGACAGTCGTTTCCGCAGACTGAAGAGCAGGACGCGGACCCCGGCCAACTTGCACTGCGTGCCTATCAGGCCGGACTTGTTCGTGAAGCACTTGGTTTCTTCGAGCAGAATCCGTACTACGCGCCGCAGCACCAGGACGCTCAATTGCTCTACGGCGCCTTGCTGATGGAATGTGGCCGGCTGGAACAGGCCGCCGAAATCGTCGAACAGTTTGATGACTCGGAACGGCTCTGGAACCTGATGCCGCCCAAGCACCTGTTGATGTTCGTCCACACGGCTCACGGTGATTATGAGCGAGCAAGTCAACTGGTACGCAGCATCACGGCGGCGCGGGAGTCTCAGGCTGCCGAGTCGTTGCTCGCTACGCTGCCGCTCGTCGCGCCACCGCGGGCGTTCGCTCAGATGGTCCAAGATGGATGGCCGATGTGGCAAACAGTGACCGTCGCCAACTATCTGCAAGGACATCGCGAGAATGCCGTTGCACTCGAATGGGAAACGGCCATGCTCGAACTCGAAGCCGGGTACGTCGAGAAAGCCATCCAGTCGATGCAAGCGATTCTGGCCGACAACCCAGATACGTCCCTGCGCCCGTTGCTGCAATTCTATCTGGACGCGGCCGACCGGACGCCAGGCAGTTCGGCGACACCCGAATAGCTCTTCGCCATCAATAGTCCCGTCCCACGCCTCTTCATCCGTGGTCCGGCATTGCCATCAGTGGGCTCCCCCCAGTCCTTGTGAGTCTCACTGCCAGCCTGTACGATAAGGCATACTCCCTGTGCCTATCTCTGACGCACATAATCGCTGCGTGGCTGTGTAGGAGTCAGGACGAAACTGATGAAACATGTGATTCTTCGAACGATGCCGGCTCTTGGTCTGTTCAGCGTTGGGATCGGCTTCTTGGTTTACGGGCTGGGCTACCATACGGTGCCCGTCGGTGACAACCGGCAGATCGAAGGGGATCTGGCTTCGCCCTTACAGCCGGATCGCGATAACGCTCCGCTGTCGCCGGGGGACCAGGACGCATCGTCTTTCGGAGGCACTCCGGTTGCGGTGCTGCCGTCGGCGCGGATGAACAAAGCCATCGAAACTGTCCTGGTGACGGAAGACACGACCGAAGCAAGGCTGAACCGCGAGGTCTCGGTTGGCGGAGTGACTCTTTGGGAAACGGGTGAAATCCGGCGCACTTACACGGGCAAACCGCCGTCGCTGTGCCCTACCTGAGTGAAATAAGGCGAGGTCATGGTGGCCATGACCAAAGGACAATCCTCATCGCTCACGGCGCGACTGGCCCGCGGACGTCTTTGGGTCCAGACAGTCTTCTTCATGTTGTGGCTGGACCCTTGGGCGTTGCGTTTGCACTCGGTCTGCGCACCCGTGTTTCACTGCTACTCCTGCCCTCTGGCAGCGTTCGCCTGTCCGGTCGGCGTCTTGGCAAACTTCAGTGCTTTGCATCTGATCCCTTTCATTGCACTCGGAACGCTGGCGGTTTTCGGCGCCGTTTTCGGGACCTTCGTTTGCGGTTGGGCTTGCCCTTTTGGATTCTTGCAGGACCTGACCGGACGCATGGTGACGCGCAAATGGGAATTGCCGTCGTGGCTCGGCTACGGCCGGTATCTGGTCCTGGTTGCCTTGGTCCTGGCGGTTCCATACTGGTTTGGTGAGGATCATCCGTTGTTCTTCTGTCGCCTTTGTCCGGCAGGAGCACTGGAAGCAGCGTTGCCTTATACGGCGAGTCTGGCTGTGGCGGGGCAGGATGTCGTCTGGCCGAGCGTCACGAAGCTGGTCATTCTGGTGGTGATCGGCGCGGCGATGTTCTTCACCTGGCGTCCCTGGTGCACGGTCTTCTGTCCTCTCGGAGCGATCTACTCGCTTTGTAACCGCGTGTCGTTCTTGTTCTTGCGGTTTCACCCCGATCGCTGTGACGATTGTGACTTGTGTCGTAGCCTGTGTCGCTATCACGGACGGGCGGAGCGGCGCGGCGGCGAGCTGCGCTGCATCCGCTGCCTCGACTGCACAAACTGCTCCGCCGTCACTCTGGCCACCGTCCTCGAAAAGCCAGACAACTCGACACACCCCGGCTAAGAAACGCCGCTTGCATTGGATCGAGGTCGGGTGCCCATCGGTTTTTCCCAGAGAATGATTCGCCTTCTAAGACGTCTCATCCCGTTGGCGGCGAGTCGGTTCCAATCGAGCCCAGATCTTGGCTGGATGACTGCGGGGGCGCAAGGCGTACGACCTGCTCCGTCTCGCTCGATTC
>CAZXNP010000185.1:0-4719 GCA_964642035.1 uncultured Anaerolineales bacterium
GGCGACCGCTCTGCGGCACGGGCGACCGGCCGGGTGGCGGCGTTCCTGGTGGAGCGCTTCCTGCCCGCAGAGGGCGCGCGACGCCGCGCCACCCTGGTCCTGCCCATGGGACCCGACATCCAGGCAACCTGTATCTGCGACGCCGTGGACCGCCTGGCCGCTCTTCTGGACGACCACGGGCTGCAGAACTACATGGTCGAGGTGGGTGGTGAGGTGCGGACCCGAGGGCGAAAGAGCGGCGAGTGCGACTTTCAGCTCGGTATCGACTACCCGACGGTTCGAGAAGAAAATTAAGTGGCGGGATCCGTCGCCGGTGGCGTAGTCCTTAATGAAGGAGACTCACCATGACAGTCGCACTTCCCAAAGCAACGGCGGTGGGGCGCGGGCAGCCTCCACGCGCCCCTGGGCCGCACCTTGCGCTGGCGCCCCCTCCTCCGGGACCGGCGCGTGTTTGCCCTCGCCCTCCGCCGAGGCATCTGGCGACCCACTCAGGTCAGGCGCCGGCGCCTCTGGGGCGGGGAGCGCCGCCGTCGCCGCGGGAGACGCGGAGGCCCCCGGCGTCCGGGGCACTGTTGGCGGAGCCTCTTCCGCCGCGGACGGCTCTTCCGCCGCGGCCGGCACCGCCTTCGCCTGGCGGGTGGGGGCCCACGGCGACGGCGCCTCGCCACCTTCTTGCGGCGGCTGCGCGTCCTCAGGCGGCCATGGTCTGGTGCCAACCAGGGTGAGGATTCCCGCCCCCAAGGGCCAGACCGAGGCCAAGACGGCCACGGCCACGCTGGCGCACAGGAGGCCCAGGTGCTCCGTGGTTCCGACGTTGAGGGCCAACCCCAGGGCGGCCGCCCCCAGGGCGGCCCGGCTCGCCCGCCGCGCCCCGGGCGCCACGGCAGCGCCGAAGATCTCTGCAACAGCCACGGCCCCCACTAGCAGGGCCAGGAAATAGAAGAGCCCGAGGGCCAGGACCCCGACTACGGTGATGGTCAGGGCAACTGCCAGGGGCAGGAACAGAACCCACGCCAAACACCCGACGCCGAAGCTGGCGGCGCTCCTTGTGGTCATTGCCGTGGCAACTCGGCTCACGGCCACGGGGGCCACGGTGACGACCAAGGCGGCAATGAGCATCGCCAACGCCGTCGACGCCAACACACGCCCTAGCCTGGACAGGGAGGAAGGGCCGGCGGCCGGCGGCGTCTCCCTCGCTTCCCCCACGCCCAGGCGGTCGCCTCCCCTGCTCACGCGGCCGTGAACAAGGGCGGCATCGGCGATGGTGTCCTGGCCCAGGACCACGACATCGCCGCCGATTTCCGCGGTGGGGCCTAGGGCCAGGTCCCCGGCGACGAACACCTGGCCTGTCACCTTGCCGTCGATGGCGGCATCGCCGAAGGTCACGGCCACGTCGCCGTCGACCGTGGCCCCGGGCTCAACCGTCAGGTCGGCGCCCATCAGCACCACGTTTCCCGAAACCGTCTCGCCGGCTTCGATGACAACATCGTCGCCGAAACTGAGGCGCCCGCCGCCATCTTCCGCCCGCACGACGGTGGCATGGGGAATCGTCAGCGCCCAGGCGCCCGCGAAGGCGAGGGCCAGCCCCGCCATCCGGTGTCTGACGGTCATCCGTCTCTCCTTCGCACGTTCCTTGTGGCCACGGCCCGGTCCAGGGCGACACATGTTAGGATCACGACGCCCGGCTGCCTGCCGCTCCGGCCGCTACCGCCACGGGCGGCCCACTAGCTGTCGCGGCACCACCAGGGCGCCGAACCATGCCACGGCAATGGCCAACGAGGCCACAACATCGAGGGACATCGACACCCAGGCCGGCGCGGGTTGGAGCAAGGCCGGCGCCAGAATCCGCATCCCTCGGGCCAGCACGCGGATGCCATCGATCAAATCGACAAAACCCTCCTGGTTCACAAGGGAAGCACCGACACCGGCGGTGGCGGCGGCTCCCGCGAGAACCAGGAGAGCGTCGAAGGGCGCGACCCGGTCGGGAGAGGCGGTCGAGGTCCGTGTCTCCCGCGCCACGCGTCGCAGCGTGGCCGATGCGAAGTCCCCCGGCGGATCCACCAGACTCTGGGCCCGGAGAAGGGCATCGACGGCCTTGAGCCGGGCCCACTCGGCGCGGCACTCCGAACAGGTTGCCACGTGCCTCGGCAAGTCACCCATGGCGTCAGGGACTCCCTGCCCCTCCAAGACCTCGGACATCAGATGGCCGGCTGAGCGACAGTCCATGCCATCTCTCCTTTGTTGGTTGTGACCCCCATGGGCTCCGATGCCCCCACGGGCACCAGCTCACCGGGACCGCCGTCCATGGCCGATGCCAGCAATCGTCGGGCTCGGTGCAAGCGGCTCTTGATCGCGCTCTCGGTGTCACCGAGGAGTTCGGCGATCTCGGCGTAACCGAGGTCGTGCCAGTAGCGCAGGACGATGACCAGGCGATAGTCGGAGGGCAGCGAGGCCAAGAGCTGACCGATGTTGTCTGCCTGTTCCGACCGGGCGGCCGCCGCTTCGGGGTCCACGCTGCGCCCTGGGAGCCACCGCCACGGCGGCAGGGCATCCAGGGACACCTCGGTGACCCGCCGGCGCCTCAGGCGATCGATGCAGTGGTGCGATGCGATGGCCAGCAGCCAGGTGGAGAAGGAGCGGGCCTCATCGTAGCTCTCGAGGGCCCGATAAGCCTTCAGAAATGTCTCCTGAGCGGCGTCCTCCGCCTCGTTCGGTGAACGCAACATGCGCAGACACAGGCTGTACACAGGGCGCTGGTACCGCCGAACGAGGTGCCCAAAGGCTATCTGGTTGCCGCCGCGGGCGGCCTCCACCCAGAAGACGTCGGATTCCATCTCTCCTCCTACCCCGTGGGTATACGCAGGCCACGAGTCGCGGGTTGCTCGGCGGCGACACCGTTCCTAGAATCGCCGCCGGAGGTGGCCATGGGTGGGCGGCAAGTTCTCATCGAAATGTCCGGAACGTACGGCGGAAGATCCTCCCGGGACGAGATCCGCCGCGGCTTGAAGGAGGCGCTGGCACTGGTGGAAAACACGGCCCCCGATGCCATACTGTCATCCTCCGGCCTGAGGATCGAGGTCCTGGACGCCGGCACGATCGACGAGCCCCCCCTGGACCCGCCGTGGCCAGGCACCTGAATCCGTGTCCCGAAGTTACCTCCGGCATTCAGCCAGCGCCGCATCGGGCCTCGATAGCCGAGGTACTCGTGGTCCAGGGCCCTACGGAGCTTGGCCACTGCCAAGGTCAGCCTGGTAAGCCTGGAAAAGGGCGTTCCAGCGATCGATCGGAATCGCCCCCTGGGTCACCCGACCGTTGACGATGAAGGTCGGCGTGCCCTCGAAGCCCTGGTCGTAGCCGAACTGGGTCGAGGTCTCCACCTTGGATTGATAGCGGCGAGAGTTCAGGCACTCCGCCACGGCGCCGGTGTCCAGGCCCAGATCCGAGGCGATGCCGAGGAGCACTCCTCGGCTGTAGGCCTCGCCGTCGGCCTTGCCCTGGGCCGCGAAGGCGGCGTCGTGGTACGACCAGTAGCGCCCCTGCTCCCCTGCACAGTGGGCCGCCTCCGCCGCCCGAACCGAGGCCTCGCCGCGTATCGCGAAGTCGCGATACACGACCCGCACGAAGCCGCGACCCAGCCAAGTCTGCCGGAGCCAGGGCAGCACTTCGGTGGCGAACTGACGGCAATTGGGACACTGGTAGTCACCGTACTCAACGACCGTCACTGGGGCATCGGGGCGGCCGATGTACGGATCCCCCTCTCCTGTGACCCCGGTGCCCTCCTCGTACGCCACGATGGGGGCGACGGCTTTCACCGGGTCCTCGCCGCCGGCGTCGAGGCCACCTCGAGACACCAGTATCGCGGCGCCAGCGGCCACAACAATCACGGCGGCTGCCGCGACCAGGGCCCTAGGCCCGACCTCCAGGGTCGTGGTCCCACCCCGCTTTTGGTTCATAGCACCAGGTCCTCGGGGCCAGGCCTCATGGCCGCGCCTCGCCGACGGCAACGTTGTCCAACCACAGCTGCGACGGATCCGACGAGTCCGGCTGGTGCAATGCCAGGGTGATCCGGACCAGCCGGCCGGCCCACGGCATCAAATCGTACCACACGTGTCGCCACCTGGCCTCGGGTTTGCGCCAGCCCCGGGGGGGCGTCACCAAGGTGGCTGGTTGGCCGGCCACGGACAGATCCTGAACCACGATGTCAAAGCGGTCCTCGTAGGTACATCCCCCCGGTCCGCAGGTCTGCACGGCCTCGAAGCGCAGCATCATTGACAACACCGGCTCCCGCATCGGGAGACGGATGTCCTGGGACGCCGCCGAGTCCACGCTGCCGGTGGCCCCGGCGGGTACCCGGCCCAGGAGCAGTGCTCCGGAGCCGGCCAAGGCCTCCGGCGCCGACACTGGCGGCGCCTGGCCGGCCGCATCCCAACCGGCGAGGCCCGCCTCGAAGCCACCGTTCGCCAGCCGATTCGGAGCCACCGCCAACACCAGCCGCCGGCCCAGGGCCAGCCTCTGGGGCGGGAAGACCGAGTAGCCCGGGACATCGGCGTAGGCCTCCAGCCGGCGCGGAGCGAAGGCCACGCACGCCTCCTCACCGAGGCGCTGGATCAGAACGGCGGGTTCGGACGCTCCCGGGGCGTAGGCCCGCAGGGTCCAGCGGCCTTCCGGGGCGGCGATGCCTTCGCCCCGGGGCCCAACGACCTCAACGGCCTCGGGGGT
>CAZXNP010000186.1:0-4709 GCA_964642035.1 uncultured Anaerolineales bacterium
AGGAATGCCGAGACCGATCTCGTATGCCGTCTTCTGCTTGAAAAAAAATAACAAACCGCCGGCAGACAGCACCACGCGGGCCGCTCCCAGCATCGACACTCGACACGACAGCGTGCGCGCGCCACAGCGAGATTGTCACCCCGCTCCGGCTGATCCGGGGGGTGGTTGAGCTGGGTGAAAGCGTCCCCGAGCTCCACCCCGCCAATGAAGGGCTCGAAACGTTCCGCGTAGCCCGGGGCCGATGGCTTGCGCTTGGCCAAGGGGCTGAGGGTCACTGGGTAATCCGTCAGGAACGTCGGCGCCACCAGGTGCGGTTCAACCAGACGCTGGAGCAGCTTGTCCACGGCCTTGGCCCAGGTTGGTTGCTCTTCGGCCGCGATTCCGGCGCCGGCCAGGGCCGCTTGCAGGCTCTCCAGGGATGTGGCCTCCTCCAGATCGACCCCCCCCGCATCCCTCAGGGCGTCCCGCACAGTGAGGCGACGCCATGGAGGAGCGAGGTCCACCACCTCGCCTTGGTAGACGATCTCGGTGGTCCCGAGGATCTCCCGCGCCACGGAGGCCACGAGATCCTCCGTCAGGGCCATCATGTCGGTGTAGTCGGCGAAGGCCCAGTAGCACTCCATCTGAGTGAACTCGGGGAGGTGGGTGCGATCGATACCCTCGTTCCGAAAGTCCTTGCCGATCTCGAACACCTTTTCCATGCCACCCACGAGCAAGCGCTTGAGGTACAGCTCGTCGGCGATGCGTAAGTACATGTCCTGGTTGAGGGCCGCGTAGTGGGTGGTGAAGGGGGCGGCCGCCCCTCCGCCGTAAATCGGCTGCAAGATCGGCGTCTCGACCTCGAGGAACCCGCGGTCCTCGAGAAAGCGCCTCGTGGTGGACACGATTCGGGAGCGGGCGACGAATCGCTGGCGACTCGCTTCATTGCTCAGCAGGTCCAGATGGCGCTGGCGGAACCGCGTCTCCACGTCCGTGAGCCCATGCCACTTATCTGGCAGGGGGAGCAGGCTCTTGGCGAGCACGACCAACTCCTCCACCGCCAGGCTAACCTCTCCCCTGCGGGTCCGGAACATCCATCCGCTGGCGGACACGATGTCGCCAGCGTCCACATTGACAATGAATGACGCGAAGGGCTCCTCGCCCACCACATTCCGCCGCAGGTGAAGCTGGACTTGGCCGCTGGTGTCCGCCAGGTGAGCGAAGGCCGAGCCCCCCATGTGCCGCACGGCGCCCACGAGGCGACCGTTTAGCCGGACGTCCCGGGGCCCCTCTCGGCCGGCGGCTTCCTCGGCTTCGAAGGCGGCGCGGGCCTGTTGGGCGAGATGAGTCCGCGTGGGGGATCGGGCCGGATAGGGCTCGCGCCCTTCCGCCCTGAGCCGTTCGATCTTGGCGCGGCGGGCAGCCACCAGCTGCTCCATGCCGCTCTGTTCGGTCCCGGCCTCGGAGGCCCTGGATCCTCCGTTCCCCTCCGGCATGTGCCTCCCCGATTGAGCGCCCCAGCGCCTCTGGCGTCGCGACGGGCGGCGGGGTGATGTCCCTGCCCCAACCGATGCCAGGCCCGCGCCGGCGGCGGGAGTCTACTTGATGGCTAGAATCTCGTACTCCACCCGGTCGCCCACGGGAGTAGTGAACTCCGCTGTCTCGCCGACGGCCTTGCCGAGGAGCGCCTTGCCCAGGGGCGAGGCATTGGAGATTCGGCCGCGCCCTGGATGCGCCTCCGCCGTGCCCACCAGCTGAAATGACTCGGGCTGGCCGCCGTTCTGCGCCACGGTGACGGTGGTGCCCAGGGACACGACGCTCGTGTCCGGGTCGGCTTCTATGATTTCGGAGTTGTGGAGGGTCGCCTCGACGTGGCGAATCCGGGCTTCCAGGAGAGCCTGCTGTTCCTTGGCCTCGTCGTACGCCGCGTTTTCGCTGATGTCACCGGCTTCCTTGGCCTCCTTGATCATCAAGGCCACTGCCGGGCGACGCACTTCCTTCAGGTGGACGAGCTCTTCCTCCAGCTTGCGTCTGCCCTTCGCCGTGAGGTACACCGGTTCTTGGTTCATCATCCTGTCCTGGCTCCTCGGGGCGGACGATCCCATCTTCCGCTGGCGCCGCGGCGGCAAAAGAAGAGCGGCGCGACATTGTCGCGGCCGCGATGCGTCGTCTCGCTCACACAGGGGCTTGATTATAGAATCGTAAGCCGTGGCCGGCAATGGCCGGCGCGGCAGGGACATGGGTGACACCGGGATTACCCTGGCCGAGGCGCTGGATATGAACCAGGGCCTCCGGCGGTTGCAGCCGGAGGCCCCGGTGTCATGCCACCTTCGTCTCCGCCTCGACCAAGGCCCGGGTGCTCATGGGGACTGGGTGGGCTCCGGCGGAGGTGCCGTGGGCTCCGGGGGGACCGCCGTGGGCTCCGGCGGAACGACCAGCACAGATTGGTGGGCGACGTAAGGCAGCCACGCCGAGACCACCCCGATGGTAGCCCCGCGCCACGCCAGGGGATCTCCGGTCGGCTCGTTGGACACGGCCGCTGATACGAGGCGCACTTCCGAGCCGAGGCCCTGACTGCCACAGGACGACGTGACCTCGGCGCTGGCCTCACCGTTGCCCGGCACTAGGGCCGACGTGCCCGGGGCGTTCACGACGTTCCCGTCGCCGTCGACGACCCGGATACAGCCCACCGCGCCGCGGTCGAAGGTGAAGCGACCACCGTCCTCCATGTCAGAGGGGGCCAGATCGTAGCCCAGGTAGTCGTCGCTCACGGGGTAGTCCTCGGTGTAGTCGGCCGCCGAAACGGCGAATTCGAACTTCTCGGACCGGCTCGGGCCCTTGATGCCGAGGTTGTCCCAGCATACGGGCAGCGTGGCCACCCGCTCGTCGACGCGGAAGGGAAGGGGCAAGATGTCCTGGCCCATGGCTGCCTCGTCTGGCTCCGGGAGGGGGCGATCGGTGTCGGCGTCCACCTTCAAGGGGGCGTGTCCGACCCACCATGTACCAGCGGGCAAGCTGATCCCGGCGTCGGATGACAGTTCCGGTCCGTAGAAGCTCCAGATGACCGTGTCCAGGGCGCTGTCGCCGTCAGCGTCGACGAAGACGCGAAACTCCGTGTCGTAGGCAATCCGCCGCGGGCCGGAGGTCGTGATGGCCCACTCGAGCAAGGTGCGGCAGCCCGGCGAGGAGAGGTCCGGTGACGGGCCGATCCTGGCGGCCACGGAAGTTATGTTCAGCTTGCCCGGATTGGCCTCTTCCTCCGGATCGGTGCCCAACTGAGCGAAGACCGCAGCCTGGCCGTCGGCGCTGCAATCGTTGGTCCACCGGAGCACGCCGGGGTCTCCGCCGACGGTGAGGTCGATCGGGTCCCCATCCTCCAGCTTCACGCAGCTATCGCGCACTGGCCAAGTGTGGAACGGAACCAGCGCCTGGTCGCCCTCGGGCACTGGTTGGCCCGACGAGTCGACTTCGGTGATGGCCACGTATCCGTCGACCTCCATTTCCTGGAAGGCGGCCTCATTGGCGATAGGGTTCACTGGCGGCAAGCTGTAGGGCCTCACATCGTCAGCCGCCAGGGATACTTCAACCGTCAGCATACCTACCGCGCCCCCGGGCACCGTAAGGGTTGCCGGCTCGAGGGAGACCTCGACACCCTGCCCTTCGTCCTCGCCGGGGAAGGCGAACTGGAATCCCGACGCGTAGGTCTTTTCCGTCGCCGCCAGGTTGTGCACCGTCAGGGTGCGGGTGACCAAGGACCGTCCGGAGGTGATGTGGATGTTACCGAGGCCCACTTCGGCTATGCCCCCCGGGGAGCGCACCACGGTCATGGCTGTGGCGCTGCGGGCGGCGTCCACCCGCCCGGCGCCTTGGCGGGCGACTGGCATCAACGTGCCGGTGTCGTTGCGCCACGATCGTATGGCGGGCCGGGCGTAGTTCATCGCCAAGGCGCCGATGTCGAGGGCATCGAGGCCCAGGACCTGATCGAGACTGCGCTGCCACAACAGGGCTGCCACCCCGGCCACCATGGGGCCGGACATAGACGTTCCGCTGGCCGGGGCCGCCGACGTACCGGAACCGACCAGGGCTGACATGATGCTCGAGCCGGGGGCCGTGATCTGGGGTTTCAGGCCGCCGCTGAACCGGGCGGGGCCGCGGCTGCTGAATCCCGAGATAGTGTCGGCCAAGAGGTCTTCCTCGTCTGCCCGCACCGTGAAGCTAACGTCGAGGCCCTTCACGTCGAGGGCCTCCACCATCTGCAGGCCCCACGACCGGCGGATCATGACCGCTGGGATCTGGATCGCGGCGGTGCCGCCCATCGTTGTGGGCGATCGGTCGTCGGTGAACACGACGGCTGCGATGGCTCCCGCCGCCTCGGCGTTTGTCAGCTTCTCAACGAAAGTGCATGCCCCGCGCTCGATGAGGGCCACCCGTTCGTTGACGTCTTGCTGTGGTGGGTCCGCGCTGCAACCTCGGCCGAACCACGCCAGATCGCCACCCCATCCCTCTGGCGGGGTGCGGGTCTGGCCGGTAATGCCCGACTCCAGGGCGAGATCCGAGATCTCGACGTCGTTGCCATCGTCGGTCCATGAGGCGTCGAATACGAGGCTGGCAATGCCTGGGGGAAGTGAGCTGGCGACGCTCACGGCCTCGGCGGCAGAGGGCGGCGAGACGGTCACATAGTGCAAGGCGCCGTCGTTTCCCGGCGACGCCTGCACGGACATGCGAGCGAG
>CAZXNP010000187.1:0-4703 GCA_964642035.1 uncultured Anaerolineales bacterium
ATCGTGATGGTAGGGAGGTCGCGGGGGTCGGCGCTGGTAGCCATGTTGGTCCTGGGCGTGACGGGTGGGTTGGCGCACCGGGGAGCGGCGGCCGCCCTGGCCGCCAGCCGGGCGGTAGGGATCAACATCAAGGGGTCACGGCGGCTGGCCTTCGGGACCCGCCGTTTCGTCTCCGCCGTGGCCGTCCTCAGGCGCCCGGCCGTGGCGACCAGGGTCATGGTGTGGTCGGTGGTGGTGTGGTGGATTGGAGCCGTGGGTTACTGGTTGGTGTTCAGGGCCTTCGCCCTGGACTTGCCCCTTGCCGCGGCTGTCTTGGCGGTTTGCGCGGCCGCCCTGTTCGCCGCCGCCCTGCCCCCCACGCCAGGGTACGCGGGGCCATTTCATGCCGCAGTGCGGGAGGCGGTGGTCGTCTATGGCGCCGTGCCGGTGGTAGTCGGCACCTCGTACGCCATAGTCCTCCATGCCTTGACCCTGGCCGTGATCGTGGCCATGGGGGTGGTGGGCATGGCCGTCCTGGGGGCCAGCTGGGGGAGCCTCCATCTCGGGGAGCCGCCCGCGGCATGATGAGGGACGCCGGGTCCTGGGGGCTCTTGCCCTCGCTAACCGGGCGCCCGCTGTAACCGCGGCGCGTCCATCGCTGATGTGTGTCGTTGCCCAGTCGGGGGGCCTTGGCGTACACTCTTGCGCCGTCTGGCCTCCCTTGCCTGGGGGGCACTTTTCCGGTCGACCGGCGGCATCGTGCCCCCGGTCGCGTTCCTGTGGAGGGCCCACTACCATCGGCACCATCACCCAGCGGCAGGCGGCCTTGGGGCCACCGACCAAAGCCCCCCGGGCTGGGCCCTGGGCCTCGGCGCTCCACGGCCATGCCCGGGCGGCCGCACAATGATGGACTCCCAGCGGCGGCTCTTGCGGCGAATGGTCGCCAATGAGGCCGACATGTCCTTCAAGCGGCGGTCGGAGGCGGCGTACGACTTCCTGGCCCTGGAGCCGGGAGACCGCCTCTTGGACATGGGCTCCGGCCGAGGCTTCTATTTGAATTTCACCGGGCGCCTCTATCCGGAGGTCGATGTCGTTGGTGTGGAAATCGACCTGCCGCTTCTGGAGGTGGCCAAGGCCCGGGTACCCGGCTGCCGCGTGGTGAACGCCAATGCCGCCGCTCTGCCCTTCCCGGATGGCCACTTCGACAAAGTGCTGTTCACTGAGGTAATTGAGCATGTACCGGACGATCGGGCGGTCATGGCGGAACTATATAGGGTCCTGGCCCCGGGGGGCGTGATGGCTCTGACGACCCCGAATGCCGATTATCCGATGCTTTGGGATCCAATCAACAAGGTCCTCGAGGCCACCGTCGGCCGGCCGATTCGCAGTGGGCCCTTGGCCGGAATCTGGGCCAACCATGTGCGCCTGTACACCTTGGAGGGCCTGGCCCGACTGGCCTCCGGGGCTGGTTTCGAGGTTTCGGAGGTTCGGGCCTGCACACGTTACAGCTTCCCCTTCATCCACAACCTCGTCTACGGCATCGGCAAGCCCCTCCTGGAGAGGGGAGCGCTTCCCGGACCTATGTGCGAGGCGGCGGACCGTTTCAATGCCGGCACCAAGGGCGGGTCATGGCTGAATCCGGTTCGCTTGGGCCTGACCGTCTTCAACGCCGTCGATCATTTGAACGACCTCCGGCCGGCGACCATGGATCATTCGTTCTTGATCATCGCTCAGCGCCTTGTGAAACCCGGGGCGGTCACCAAGGGCGACGGCGGCCGGTGATGCCCCCGGAGGACAGTCGCGCCCGAGGGGCGGCGGCGGTCGCCGCCGTGGTGGTGGCCTTAGTGGCCCAGTTTCGCCTGGACGTCGCGCCGGCCCTGTGGCTGGATGCGGGCGTGCTCTTCGCCGTGGCCATCTGGCTGTGGCGGCGGGCATTGGACGCCGAGGCGCTGGAGGCGCCTTCCGGGGGGATGTCCGTGGTTCCGGGGCCGCTGCAGGATCAGCGGCGCAGACGTCTCCTGGTGGCCGGAGTGACGGCGGTGGGCCTAACGGCGGTCCTCTGGCCGGCCCTGGCCGGGCCCGAGGGCGGGGGCCTGGGGATCCTGGCCTACCCCGGCGGTGCTGGACACCCGGCCAATCACCTCACGGCCCCCGGACTGGTGCTGTGGGCCCTGGGCATGGCCGCCTACATGGCAGCGGTATTGCCCTGGCCCAGGGTGCGCCGCCCTCACCTCGATCTCGGAGCCCAGGCCATCCAGCTACGGGTCTCGTCACGGTCGGTGGCCTTGGCCGCCGTTGTGGCTCTGGCGATCGTGTACCGCTTCTATGATCTCGGCGGCGTGCCAATGGAGATGACCAGCGACCATACCGAGAAGCTGAAGGACGTGGCCTCGGTCCTCGACGGCTTGCGCCCCGTATTCTTCTACGGTAACGCGGGCCGGGAGGCCATCCAATTCTACTGGACGGCCTTGCTCGTGAAGCTGGGGATGCCCCTGTCGTTCCTGACGCTGAAGGTGGGCATGGCCCTGGTGAGCGTGGCAACGGTGCCCCTCGTGTATCGCCTCGGGCGCCAGGTCGCCGGGGTCGAGACGGGCCTTCTGGCTGCCCTGGTAATGGCCCTGGCACCGTGGCACATCCAGATCACTCGCATCGGACTACGGATCGCGCTATCCCCCTTCTTCGTGACCCTCGCCTTCGTGGCTCTCTTTCGGGCCCTGGATACGGGCCGGCGTGATCATTGGCTGGCCGCAGCCCTTGCCGCCGGTGCGGGGGTGTACGGCTACACGGGCTACAGGCCGATGCTCCTCGTGGTGGCCATCACCATTCTTCTGCGCCTGGTCCATGCCTCCCGCGGCGGTTTCTTTCCCGACCGGGAGGCCGCCAAGGCTCTGGGGGGTCACATGGCTGCCTCGGCCGCGGCTGGGGCGCTGCTGTTGGCACCCTTGGCCCGCTACGCCTACGACAGGCCCGACGCCTTCTGGTTCCGCACCATATCCCGAGTCACGGGCTCCGAGGTCGCCATAGCAGGATCGCCGTGGCGCGTGGCGCTGTCGAATTGGCGAAACGCCCTGCTCATGTTCAATCTGACAGCGGACACGGCGTGGTTCCAGAGCCCCGCCGGCCGGCCGGCCCTGGAGACCGTGGGCGGTGGCCTTCTCGTCCTGGGGGTGGTGACCGCGTTGTACCGGTCGCGGCATGGGGATTGGCGGAGCGCCGCTCTCCTGGCGTCGGTACCGGTATTGGTGAGCGCGAGCGCCCTCTCCCTGGCCTTCCCCCGCGAGAACCCGTCCCTGTCCCGGGCGGCGGCGGCCATCCCGCCCATTGCCGTCCTCGCGGCCCTGCCCCTTCCAGTCCTCGGCCGGCGCCTGCGGGCCGCCGGAGGCGAGTATGGCACGGTCGCATACATGATCGCCTGCTTCGGGCTGTTCGCCGCCATGGCCCACAACACCAGCCAGCGTTACTTCGTGGAGTACCGCACCCAGTACGACCGGTCGACGCACCACACCACCCAATACGCGGCCGTGATGAGGGACTTCGTGGCCCTAGGGGGGGATCTGGGCCACGCCTATCTGGTGGGGTGGCGGCATGGCCCCGACTACAGGGCAATAGGCGATCTGGCCGGCGACCCGGACTGGCAAGGGCTGCTCTGGGGGACGGCCGACGACGGATCGGACGCCGTGCAACAAGCCGAGTTGGCGGGGCATCCCCGGGATCCGGCTCGCAAACTGTATCTGGTGGGCGGGCCCCGGGCGGCGGAGAACCTGGCCTATCTGCGGAGTCTGTATCCTCGCGCCATGGAGACTCATCATCCGTCCGCGGTGGAGGGGAAGGATTTCTGGAGTCTGCTGGTGCCCGGGGAAGTCGCAACTCCATGACGCCTCCACTCGGGACGATCGAGGGCGGCGACCCCACGCCATCTTCCCTCGATGAGGGATCGGGATCGCCGGCGCCGCGGTGGAGCCATTTGCGCCGGGCGCTTGGCCTGGTGCGCCTCGGGTGGCCGGATTGGAGGCGGCTCCGGGGCACGGGGTGGGGCCTGGGGGCGCGGAAGACGTCTTCCCGGGCGGCTGGCGGGGGACGGCCGTGGCCGACGGCCCTGGGCCTGATTGCCATCGTGGTCGTTGGTGGCACATTGCGCCTCGTGGGACCTGACTGGGATGGCGGCCAACATCTGCATCCCGACGAGCGGTTCTTGACCATGGTGGAGAACGACCTGGGGGTCCCAGGGGACTTGCTGGGTTATTTCGACACGGACACGTCGCCGGCGAATCCCCGCAATCATCCAAGCTTCGGCTTCTTCGTTTACGGCACGTGGCCAATCACCATCGTCCAGCTGACGGCCCGGTACTTGGAGGGGCTGACGCCCCCCGTGCCGGAGGATCTGGCGCAATTCGCCGGCTTGAGTGACCGGGTGAAGCGGGGCGCGGCGTGGTTCATCACTGGCCGGCAAGGGTGGCCGGGGGCCTTCACCGACTACGGCCACGTCTACCTGGTGGGCCGGCGAGTGGTGGGCATCATGGACACCCTTGCCCTGGTGGCCCTTTTTGCCCTGGGGGCTCGATTGTACGACCGCCGGGTGGGTCTCCTGGCGGCCACCTTGGGCGCCTTCACGGCCTTTCACATTCAGCAGGCCCACTTCTTCACCGCCGACGCCTCCGCCCACTTCTTCGTCGTCTTGGCCCTGGTGCTCCTAGCCGGTGTCGCACAGCGCAGCTAGGGCCAAG
>CAZXNP010000188.1:0-4660 GCA_964642035.1 uncultured Anaerolineales bacterium
GAGGGAGCCCCCACACCCCCCCACGCGCCACCGCCATTCTCACCCCCGCGGATGGCCGCCCGGCGGGTACGGCAGGGTGCGCAGCACTTTGGGTCCGCCGGCGCCCCGGCCCTCGGCCGCCCTTACCGTCCTGTACTCGGCCAGAAAGCGCCCCGACATCCGGGCCCGTTGGGGCCCCAGGAAGTCCCACACCCCCTGGCGCCGCCGGTACTCTCGGCCGCAGCAGCTGCATGAGAGGTAGCTGCCCGCCGGGTCCGACTCCCGGCGAAGGGCCAGATCCACGCCGCCGCACTCGGTGCACGCCAGGCGCCACCCGGCCAGCTCTCCGGGCAGGGGATTCAGGTCGGGGCCGGTCACCTGGACCGCCATTCCACTTCGGCAACGTAGTGATCGCCCAGCTCCCGGGCCACCGGCCAGGCGCCGGCAGCGTCGTCGACGCGGTCCAGGAGGCGCAGCAGCCCCGGGCGACCCTCCAATGCATGGGCCAGATATGTGGGTGGCAACGCCAGGCCCAGGCCCCGGACCCCAAGAAGCCGATAGTCGGGCCCCATCTCGCGAGCCAGGGTACCGGGGGACGGGTACCTGATCTCCAGTCCGCCGGGGCCGGAGGCCGCGATTCCGCCCGGGCCCACCCGCCGCAGGAAGCGGCGCCGGTGACCGGCCACCGGTAGAGGTGTCAACTCCCACCAGCAGCCAGGGGACATCACCACGGCGACAATCCTGGCTCCCGGAGCGAGGCGTCGCCCGAGGGCGTCCGCCAGGGCCGACAGGTCGGCGATGCAGTTCAAGACGCCGAAGTTCGCGACGGCGCCTTGGGCCCGATGACCGACGTCGAGGTTATCCAGATCCTCCAAGGCCCCGATGAGGATGGCAACCCGATGGGCCACGCCGGCCCGGTCCACCTTTCGCCGCGCCACCTCCACCATGGCCGGCGACGCGTCCAGGCCCACCACCCTCACGCCACGGCGCCCCAGGTGGACGGCGTCCGCGCCGGTCCCGCACCCGAGGTCCAGGACCGCGGATCCCGGCGCAAAGCAGCTGTCGATGGTGCGCCACCCCCGGCGGCGCAGGACACGGCCCAGGGCCGTGGCGGTAAAGACCGTGTCGTATTCCGCAGCCAGGGCATCGAAGGCCCCCGCCGCCTGGCACGTCACCGAGGCCACGAGGACAGCGCCGCCATCGCTAGACGAGCCCAAGCGGCCCCCACGACCCCCCGGGCCCAAGGCCACACCGCCCCCGGCGATGGCCAGCCCCCGGCCACCAGGCGGTGCACATCCACCTCGTGGCGCAGGCGCCGGCTGGCGAAGGCGTAGTAGCGATTTGATGCCCGCCCGTCCACTCCATTGTCCCGGTCCGACCCCAGGGCCCAGGGCCGCCGCGGCCGCACCCGCGGGGCAACGTCGTCGAAGTACGGCGTGCCCTTGATGGGGTAGGCCACCGTGGTGAGGAACAGGTCGGGGTCCGCGGCCTTGACGTGGGCGATTGTGGCCTCGATATCGCTGTGGGTTTCGCCGTCGTAGCCCCACATGAGGAACAAGCCCACTTCGATCCCGGCCCGATGAAAGCACCGCACCGCCCATCGGACCTGCTCGGGTGTCACCCCGCGGTCCATCGCGTCCAGAATCCGCTTGCTTCCGCTTTCCGAGCCGATCCACACGCGAAAGCACCCCAGGTCCCCCATGGCCTCCACCACCTCCTGGGTGACCCGATCGGCCCGGGTGATGGTCTCGAAGGGCAAGACCAGATCCCTGCGGCGCATCTCCTTGGCGAAGGCCGCCAGCCACCGATGATCGATGCTGAAGACATCGTCGGCAAACCAGAGCATGTCCGGCGCGTAGGCCTCTCGGATATGGGCGATCTCGTCGGCCACGGCCCTGGGGGAACGACGGCGATGGGTGTAGCCGAACACGGCGTGGCTGCACCAGCGACATCGATAGGGGCACCCCCGAGAGGTGATGAGGCTCACGGACCCCGCACCGTGGTGGGACCGCCAAACCGCCAGGTACTCCGCCATGGGAACCGCTGACCGGGCTGGCCATGGCAGCCCATCCAGGTCGGCGATGGGCGGCCGGGGGGGCGTGCGAACCACCGCCCCGGCCTCATCCCGGAAGGCGATGCCAGCCACGGCCTCCAGCCGGTGGGGCCCGAACTTGTCCAAGGCGGGCAGGACCTCGGCCATGCCTTCTTCCCCCTCGCCGAACACCACAACATCGGCACCGTGGGCCAGGTACGCAGCCGGGTAGTTGGCCGGGTCGGGCCCCCCGACCACTACCGATTTGCCGGCCTCCGCGGCCCGCCGAATGATGGCCAACACCCTGGGTCGGGTCATCATGTTTGCGTACACGCCCACGACGGGGGCGCCGTGGTGGACCACTGTGGCCGCGGCCTCCGCCGGAGGGGCAAAGGTCGGATCCGCCACGTCTACAGCCACCCCCCGCGCCCGAAGGTACGCCGCCACGTAGAGCAGCCCCAAGGGCGGATACGGCTTCATGACGCCTTGCTCATGGGCATCCGCGGCCAGGCAGTAACCGTGGGTCAGGAGAGCCCTCGCCGTCATGAGACTCGGCCCCGGGATCTTCCGGCCCCGCGGCCCTGGCTGGCCCGGGGCGCCGCGGCGGGAAATGCAACCAATTCCCTAGCCCGGCCCGCCGGCATCAGTTGGCATCGCCGGAAAGGTCAGGGCGCGGCCGTGGCTTCGCCGCCGCCACGGGCGTCGCGTCGGCCTGGCGGTACTGTCCCTCGGTGCCGGCCAGGGTTTGCCATCGGGCCTGGGACGCCGCCACCCGGGCCGTCGCCTCGGCCACGCCCCGGCCAGTGGACCGGGCCCGGGCGAGGGCTAGGCGCGCGTCGACATCACCGTGGAACCAGCGATGCAAGGCGCGGTACATCTCCGTCGTGTAGGTGCCCCGGAACATCATGGCCAGATCGGCGCTGCTGTGCCACCGCCGGCGACCATCCATCTGGGCCGCCACTGCGGCGTGGAACCGCGTCCCGGGCAGAGGGTAGCTCACAGACACGCCAATGGCATCGGGCACGACGGAGCTGACCAGATTCGCGGTTGCGGCGATGTCGGCCCAGGTCTCGCCCGGATATCCGAGCTGCAAGAAGAAACCAACCCGGATGCCGTGGCTCCGGAGCCGCTCCACGGCCCCGGGCACAGCGTCCACACGAGTGCCCTTGTCCATGGCGTCGAGGATGGACTGGGAGCCACTCTCCACCCCCAGCCAGGCCTCCACACATCCAGCCTGGGCAAGTCCGGCGGCCGCCTCTTCGGTGACGAGGTCAACTCGAGTCTGGATCTGAAATGGCACGCTGCATTGCCGGGCCGCGACGGCCCGGCCGAAGTCGACAGTCCACTGGGGCCGCAAGCCGAAGATGTCGTCGGCAAACCAAATGTGGTCTGGCATGTAGCGGCGCCGCACATCCGCCATTTCCGCCGCCACATCGTCGGGGGCCCGCATGGCGTATCGTTGGCCCCAGATCGGTTTCGCGCACCAGTTGCAGTGGAAGGGACAGCCACGGGTGGACACCATGTTGGTGGAGAAGAGGCCATGGGACTGTCGCCATAGCCGGCGGTAGGCGTCCATGTCCACCAGATCCCGGGCGGGCCACTCGAAGACATCCGGGCGCCTCTCCGGGGGACGAGGCTCCGTCGTCCGGGGACCATCTGGCCCGGGCAGAACCATGCCCGGCACGAGGTCCAGGGGGCGACGGGCCACAAGGGCCTCGACCGCCTCCGGCAAAGTGTGGTCCGCCTCCCCGGCCATGACCGCCGTCGCCCCACTGGCAAGGTACACCTGGGGCTCATCCGTGGCGTCGGAGCCGGCTACCAGGACTGGCACTCCCCGGTCGACCGCCATGGCCACCATCGCCAGCGCCGCCGACCGCATCCGAGCCAAGCACATCTTCGAGAGGAAATTGAAGCTGTCCTCGTAAAGGGCCACGACCTTGGGCTCGGTGTCGGCCATGGCCTCCCGAAAGGTCGCCTCGCCGTCGGCGAGCATGGCGTCGAATAGGGCCACCCGGTGGCCTCGGCGCCGGAGCCCGGCGGCGGCATACAGGGTACCGAGGGGCGGATAGGGTCGCTGTCTTGACTGCTGCTTTGGGTCGAGGGCCATGAAAAGAGCATGGGCCAGAAGAACGTCAACTCCGCCGCCACGACCGCCGCCCCCCCTCACCCAGGGTCCTGGGCGGAGGGGAGTCCGTGGTCCCGGGCGCCGAATGGGCGTCACCTGTCCCCGAGTCCCAGGGCCGGGTCTGGGCCGAAGTCGCGCCCCCCCGGCCAGGCCACCTCGAGGCCCGGCTCTCCTATGCCAGCCGCAGCGAGGGGCGTCACCAGGCTGCCGGCGATGTGCTTGGCCCTGCCATCCAGGCGACCGCGCATCCAGGGGACCTCCGTGGCAGCGAAGGCCCAGGACAGGTCCGGGTCCGCGATCACCGGTCGGCTCCGGTGGACCACGAGTCTCAAGTCGGCCCTGGCGGCCCGGCAGAGGGCTGCCGCCGGCCACCGGAGATCCTCCGGGGCGGCGGCGACAACCAGGAAGTCGGCCCAGTCCTCGGGGGGGCCCGCCTCGGCCAGGCCGCAAAGCCGGCGGCCGTCGGAAGGCACCGCCGCCAGCAGCGCATCGGGATCGGCGCCGCGGCGCCGCCCGGGGCGCAG
>CAZXNP010000189.1:0-4603 GCA_964642035.1 uncultured Anaerolineales bacterium
CTGGAACATGGCCTCCGACTCGATCTTCTTGCCGGACCCGTCGAGCACCTCCGCCGGCGACGGGGCTGCGACGGCCGCTGCCAGCTGGGCCTCCCGGCGCCGGGCCGTGCGCTGGGCAAGGCGCCCCTCGAGGCCCTGGCGGCCGGGGCGATAGAACACCCGGCCAGCAAGGCCCGCCGGCAAGTACTGCTGGGCCACCCAGTGGTCGGTGTAGGCGTGGGGGTAGCGGTAGCCGGCGCCGTGGCCGAAGCCCTCCCTGTCGCGGCTGCCGTCCTTCAGGTGAGTCGGTACGTCCCCGGACCGCTCCTTCTTGACCGCCGCCATGGCGTCGAAGTACCCCAGGGTGGAGTTGGATTTCGGGGCCAGGGCCAGGTACACGGCTGCCTCGGCCAGGTGGAACTGGCCCTCCGGAAGACCCACGTAGTCGAAGGCGGAAGCGCAGGCCCCCACAACCCCCAGGGCCCGGGGATCGGCCAGGCCAACGTCTTCAGCGGCCAGGATGAGCATCCTCCGAAACAGGAACCGGGGGTCCTCGCCGGCGTAGACCATCCGGGCCAGCCAGTACAGGGCGGCATCGGGATCGCTGCCCCGCAAGCTTTTGATGAAGGCGCTGATGGTGTCGTAGTGAACGTCGCCCTCTTTGTCGTACAGGACCGCCCGGCGCTGGATCGAGTCCTCCGCCGCGGCCAAGTCGATGACGATTCGCCCGGCATCGTCCGGCGGGGTGGTCTCCACCGCCAGCTCCAGGGCGTTGAGGACGGCCCTGGCGTCGCCGTCGGCGACGTTGACGATATGGGCCAGGGCATCCTCGGCCAGGTCCACTTGGAGGTTTCCGTAGCCCCTGTCGCCGTCGGCCAGGGCGGCGGCAGCGATGGCCACCAGGTGCCGTTCCTCCAAGGGCAGAAGCTGGAAGATCCGGGACCGGGAGACCAGGGCTTTGTTGACCTCGAAGTACGGGTTCTCCGTGGTGGCACCAATGAGGACCACGGTCCCGTTCTCCACCCAGGGCAGGAGGGCGTCCTGCTGGGCCTTGTTGAAGCGATGCACCTCGTCGACGAAGAGAATGGTGGGGCGGCCCTCCCGCTGCCTTCGCTCCCGGGCGGCGGCCACGGCGCTCCGGATGTCCTTCACCCCCGACAACACGGCGTTGAGGGTGGCGAAGTGGGCGGCGGTGGAGTTGGCGATGACCCGGGCCAGGGTCGTCTTGCCGGTGCCCGGCGGGCCGTAGAAGATGAGGCTCGACAAGCGGTCGGCCTCGATGGCGCGCCGCAGAAGCCGCCCCGGGCCCACTATGTGCTCCTGGCCGACGAACTCGTCCAGGCTCCGGGGCCGCATCCGGTCGGCCAAGGGGGCGACAGGGGAGGCATCGCCGGCAGACGCGAAGAGGCTGCCAGTGGCGGTGTCGGGGCGGGTCACGGCCGCGGGGCTGGCGAATCGGCCATGGGGCCGATTGTATGGCCCCCCACGGGGCCTGGCCACCGGTCGTCCCCGGCGCGGGTATTCTTCCGGGGGGGCTGCCCCTCGCCGGCCCCCAGGGCGGACAACAGCGCCAAGGCTCGTGACCGCACCTCCGGGTCCGACTCCCCGCCGGCGCCCACGCAGGATGGGCACCCGTTGGGGCAGGGACAGTCGGCCACCAGGGACCAGGTGTCGGCGACCAGGTCCTCGTGGAGGTCGAACAAGGCCGGGCCAAAGCCGACGCCGCCGGAAACCTGCTCGTGGATGGCAACGGTGGGCCGGGGGGTCCAGGAGGGCTTGACCTCGGCGGTGACCCCCAGGTCGCGGCGGTCGCACATGAGGTGAAGGCTAGCCACGTGAACCATGGCCTCCGCCATGCCAGCCAAGGCGCCGCCGAAACCGGTGGCCGCCTCGGCCGCCCGGTGGCAGGGGCGGCACAGGGTCAGCAGGTTGTCGAGGCTGTTGGCCGCTTGCCAGTCGACGCCGCCGGAGTTCTGGAAGGCCCGGTAGGGCCGGACATGGTGCACGTCGTGGCTCCGCCCCGGCCGTGGTCCTGCGCCGCAACGGCGGCAGCAAGCGCCGTCGCGCTCGAGGGCCAATTCCCTCTGCCGGCGCCAGTTCGGGCCGCGGTCACTGGGTTCGTCCAGGAGAATGCCGGCCGCCACGAGGTTGGTCATCGCCTCCTCGTCGAAGGTGAACCAGTAGGCCCCGGCGACGTGGGATTGCTCCGGCAGGTCGATGGCGCCCCAGCCGAGGGTCTCGTGGGTCTTGAACTTCACCCTTCGAAAGGCCGTGGCTTGGGTGACGATCTCCAGCTCGCCGCAGGCGGCGTCAGCGCCGCAGACTGCCCTGGCCCGATCAACCCGCGTTGGCCGGGTGGCCGAGGTGGAGCTGGCCCGGGTGTAGTAGGAGCCGTCGGCGGGCCGCACCAGGGCGATGCCAGCCTCGAGATCCAGGTGGTCCACGTGGTGGGCGGCCCCATCGTGGAGGTAGATCGCTCCCGGGTGGAGGGTAGTGGCGGCCGCGAAACGAGGGACTGTGGCCATTGCGTTGCCGGCAACCGGGGCGCCGGTGCCCGCAGAGCCCTCGTGGTTTGACACGACGATGTCGTCCCCGGCGATGCTGCGCAGGCCCACCCTGGCGGCCGGGTACGTGGCGCCCATCCAGTACCATCCGTTGCTCGCCCGTTTCACCTCGCCGTCGGCGGCCAGCACCGAGAGGAGCTCCCGGGCCGCGGGAGGGCCCGGACCCTGGCTCCGAGGGGCCGAGGCGGCGCCACCGAAGGGTAGCCGGGCCTCATCGTCGCCGAAGGGCAGCTCGAAGACGGCGCACCGCACGTGGTCCAGGAGCACAAGGAGGTTGTCCGGGTCGACCCTGGCCTGCTCGGGACTACGCTGGAAGAAGTACTCCGGATGACGCACGATGTACTGGTCGAGGGGGCTGGCCGTGGCCACCATCACCGCCACCGACTCCCCCGCCCGGCGGCCGGCCCGACCTGCCTGCTGCCAGGTGCTGGCGATGGTGCCGGGATAGCCGGCCATCACGCAGGCGTCGAGACGGCCGATGTCGATGCCCAGCTCCAAGGCGTTGGTGGCCACGACGCACCGTATGGACTCGTTTCTCAGGCCCGCTTCGATGGCCCGGCGCTCCGACGGCGTGTAGCCGCCCCGATAGCCCCGCACCGTCCCCGGCTGGCCGTCGGCCACGTAGCGGACCAGGAGTTCGGTCGTGTGCCGGGTGCGGGCGAAGAGGATGGTCTGGACCCCGGCCCTCAGGAAGAGGCGGGCGATGTCGGCGGCCTCCAGGACGGCGCTGCGGCGCAGGTTGAGTTGGTCGTTCACGATGGGGGGGTTGTAGAAGACCAGGGCCCGGCGGCCGTGGGGGGCGGTGTCCTGGTCCACCACGCGAACCGGGCCGCCGGCCAGGACGGCCCCGAGGTCGCCTGGGTTGGCCACCGTGGCCGAGGTGAGCACGAAGGTCGGGTCCGCGCCGTAGTGCCGCGCCACCCGGCGCAGGCGCCTGAGGACGTTGGCAACGTGGCTCCCGAAAACGCCACGGAACACGTGCATTTCGTCCACCACCACCACCCGGAGGCCAGCCATCAGGCGCTCCCAGCGGGGGTGGTGGGGAAGGATGCCCGCGTGGAGCATGTCGGGGTTGGTGACCAGAATGCGGGCTTCGGCCCTTGCCCGGCGGCGGTCCCCGGGGGGCGTGTCGCCGTCGTAGGCGGCAGCGGCCACGGTGCCCCGGGGCAACAGGGCTGCCCACTGCCCGAGCTCGTCCAGCTGATCCCGCCCCAGGGCCTTCGTCGGGAAGAGATACAGGGCCGTGGCGCCCTCGTCCCGGAGGAGGGCGTCCAGGGTAGGCAACAGGTAGCACAGGCTCTTGCCCGAGGCGGTGCCCGTGGCCACCACCATGCTGTCACCGGCCAGGGCCGCCGCAACGGCCCTGGACTGGTGCTCGTAGAGGGCGTCGATTCCGAGGCCCGCGGCCGCCTCCAATAGGGCGGGGTGGAGGCCTGGGGGCCACGGCCCAAGGGTGGCGGTGCTCTCCGCAGCCACGTGGACTGCCTCGATGCGCCCCTCGTGGCGCGGTCGAGACCTCAGGGTCGAGAGGAGTGCCGGCTCCTCGCTCATGGTCTGGGGCTCATGTTGCGCCGGCGGGCCCTCAGCCGCCTGGTGTGAAGGCGGCGCCGTAGTTGAAGTCGGGGTCCTCGGCCCAGCGCTTCGACTGGGCGGTGAGGTCCAGGGCACCAAGGGAGTCGAGGGCAGCGCACGCTCCAGCCGCCCGGGCCGTGGGCATGCGGGCGGACACCAGGCACGCGCCTCGGGCCACCTCCTCAACAAAGGCCGCCTGTGCCGCCTCTTCGCGCAACAACCCCTTGCTCTCCAGATAGGCTTCGCAGCGGGTCATAATGCCGGCATCGTTGCTGTGGTCATCGAACTGGAGGACCAGAAATGCGGATTGAAGCGCCCTGCCGACAAAGTGTTTGATATAAGAGTCGGGGCCGCATTTGAAATTGGTGAAATAGATCAAATGAAGATTGGGCTCCCTTGCGACCAAACGGGCGGCCTGCAGACTCCTGCGACCGTAATTCCAGAACATATTGTCGTGAACATCCCGAAGGTTGATATCCTTAAACGGC
>CAZXNP010000190.1:0-4580 GCA_964642035.1 uncultured Anaerolineales bacterium
GGCTGTGGGTGGTGCGCGCGCGGCGTCCGCGGGGGACAAAGGGCGGGCCTGCCCGGGGGCCCCGCCGGGGCCTCCCCCTTTCCCCCCCCCCCAAAAGCCGATCCGAGCAGACGGCTTGGGCTACCAGATGGCCTTCTGCCAGCGGGATACGGCCATCTACCTATCGCTGTTTCTGGCAACGGCCGCCTACGCCGCACTTGGTCGCAGGCGCCGCATCGCTCCCTTGGGGTGGCGATGGTATGCCCTGGCTCTCGTGCCCATCGCCATCGACGGCACCACTCAGCTGGTGGGGTGGCGGGAGAGCACCCCCTTGCTGCGCTCCGTGACGGGAGCGCTGTTCGGAGGGGCCACGGCCATGTTGGTGCTGCCCCATCTGGCGGCAGGCATTGACGAGCTAGCCGAGGAGCTTGCCCGGGGCATCGCTCCTGGCGGTACCCCGGTGACGGGGAGCGCGGATGAGCTTCCTGTAAGGCCCCCTGCCCCGGCGCGGCGAAGCTGATGCGGCTGCTCTTGGGTACCCGTAACCCGGGCAAGCAGCGGGAGATTGCCGCCGTCCTGGAGGCCTTGGCGGCGGGGCGTGGGGTCTCTCTCGAGGTTGTCAGTCCCGGTGAGGCGGGAATCCACGACGACATCGAAGAAGCCGGAGCATCCTTCGAGGAGAACTCGCGGGACAAGGCTCGAGCATACTTCCGCCGATCTGGCCTGCCGACGATAGCCGACGATGGGGGCCTCGAGATCCACACTCTTGGTGGCGAGCCGGGGGTGAGATCCCGGCGCTGGCCGGGTCAGGCAGCCGACGACGAGACCTTGATCCGGTATGCCCTCGAGCGCTTGGCGGAGTATCCGGCCCCCGAGGATCGCGGTGCTCGGCTGCGTACGTGCATAACTTATCTGGATGACACCGTAGAGGGGCAGGAATGCGCCGCGGTGGAGGGGACCATTGCGACCGAAGCGTCGCCTAGACGGGTGGCCGGCTATCCCTACCGGGCCCTATTTGTCGTGAAATCAATCGGGAAGTACTACGATGAGCTGACGGCCGATGAACACGCCGCGGTGAATCACCGAGCCCGGGCCCTGCGCCAGCTGTTCGAGACGATCATCGCTACCAGGGCCCTGGAGGCCCGGTAGGCTCCGCGGGTTCACCGGCCGCCTTGGGGGCGTACGGTTGGTGGCCCATGAGGCGGCCCGCCGGTGCTAACGGGAATAGAACTCCACGATGAGGTTGTCCTGGATCGGGAACTCGACCTCTTCCCGCGTGGGCCAGTCAATCACGTGGACCTCAGCCCCGTCGCGGCTCAACCAGGAGGGCAGGGCAATCGACGGGGCCTGCATGGCCCAGTCGACGTCGGGCATCTTCAAGGCCTTGTCGTCCAGGCCGATGGCGTCCCCCGGCTCCACCAGGAACGAGGGCACGTCGACCTTTCGGCCGTTGACCTTGATATGGCCGTGGACGATGAGCTGCCGAGCCATGGGCCTCGACCGGGCCAAGCCCGCCTTGTATACCGTGCTGTCGAGGCGACGCTCCAGGAGCCTCAGGAGGGCCGTGCCGGTCATGTCACTCTCGTTGCGAGCGAGGCCCACGAAGCGCCGGAACTGGCGCTCGCGCATGCCGTAGATGCGCTTCACCTTCTGCTTCTCCCGGAGCTGCCGCTGGAAGTCGGAGGGCCTGCCGCGGCGCATGCGGGTGCCGTGGTCTCCTGGGGGCTGCTCGATGCGGCGCCGCAGGCTATCACCGCCGGTGCCGAATAGGTCCAGTCCCTCGCGCCGGGATAGCCTATTCTTCGATCCGGTATACCGTCCCATCTAGTCCTCCGGGCCTCCTCGACGCCGATCTCCGTGTCCCCGGACCCGCTTGCGGCCTCACTGCCGCAGGCGCAGCGCGGGCACAAGGCGAGCGGGCGCCGCCACCTGGCCCGTACGGCACCCGCGTCTCGTGTAAGCTAGAGTGCCACTATACCACGGCCCTCGACACCGTGGCAAGCACCATCGCCCTTGCAGGTGCCCAGCAGCTAGAATACGAGGGCGTCGGGCCCCGCATCCGAGGGGGCCGCGGCAGGGCTTTGCGAATCATGTCAAACTCATTGGTCGCCATCGTGGGCCGGCCCAACGTGGGCAAGTCCACGCTATTCAACCGCTTCACCGGTGCCCGCCAGGCCATAGTGGAGGACGTGCCCGGCACAACCAGGGACCGTCTGATTGGGATCACCGAGTGGGCCGGTGCCGTCTTTGATGTCGTCGACACCGGTGGCCTTGGCGTCGCCGAGGGCTCCAGCCTCGAGGTGGGGGTGCGCAACCAGGTGGATGTGGCGATCGAGCAGGCCCATGCCATCGTCATGGTCGTCGACGTCACCGAGGGGATGACACCGGGGGACCATATCGTGGCCGCGCTGCTGCGCCGGGCCGGCAAGCCGGTGGTGCTGGCGGTGAACAAGGCAGACAACGCCGAGCGACGGCTGCAGGCCATGGAATTCTGGGGCCTCGGCATCGGCGAGCCCCTCGCCGTGTCCGCCCTCCACGGTTCGGGTAGCGGGGACCTCTTGGATGCCCTAGTAGCTGCCCTGGGCCGTGGTGCAGTGGATGCCGCCGACGACGACGATGACGACAATCGCTTGCGCCTCGCCATCGTGGGCCGCCCCAACGTGGGCAAGTCGAGCTTGGTCAACCGACTTCTCGGCAGCGAGAGGGTGGTGGTGAGCGAGGAACCGGGCACGACTCGGGACGCCATCGACACGCCGATTCGTTTCGATGGCCGGGAGATAGTGCTCGTCGACACGGCCGGCATTAGACGCCGCGGCCGAGTGGCGCCCGGCATCGAGCGCTACAGCGTTCTTAGGGCGATGAGGGCCCTCGTTCGGGCCGACGTGGCGGTCCTGGTCCTGGATGCCGTGGAGGGGGCCACGGCCCAGGACGCCCACATTGCGGGGGCCATCCGGGATGCGGGGGTCGGGGCCCTGATAGCGATGAACAAGTGGGACCTCGTGCCGAGGGACCCGTATCACGTCCTGGAAGTGGAGGGCCACCTGCGCCAAAGGGTGAAGTTTCTGGACTACTCGCCCGTGATCACCATGTCAGCCCTCACCGGGCGCCGGGCCCACAAGGTTCTCGCTGGTGCCCTGGAGATCGACTCCGCCCGTCAGGAGAGGGTGCCGACAGGAGTTCTGAATCGCCTGGTGGCGGATATCCAAGCGCGGCACAACCCTCCCAGCCGAGGCCGCAAGAGGTTGCGCATCCTGTACGCCACCCAGGCTGGAATAGCCCCGCCTACCTTCGTCTTCTTTGTCAATGATCCGGAGCTTGTGCACTTCTCGTACGAGCGCTTCGTGGAGAACCAGCTGCGACGTCATTTCCCCTTCGTGGGCTCCCCGGTGCGCCTCGTGTTTCGGCCCCGGGGGGGAGGGGCCTAGGAGCCCGGCCGAATGCCAATGGGGCTTTTCGGCCGGCTCCCTAGGGGAGCGAGGCTCGGGCAGATTGGACGAGGACTACCCGGAGGGCGGCCCCGGCGCCAAGGTTCTGCACCGTGTCAAGGGTAGCTGGGCGCCCTTCGGTGCCAAGGGCGTACGCTCCGGCCGGTAAGTCAGCGAAGACGAAGTTCTCGTTCCAGCCGGGGGCAGGGCCGACACCGCTGCCCTCGTAGGTGCTGGTCGATTGACGCCACCTGAGGGCGCCGTCCGCCACGGCGTAGAGGTTGACGGTGACGCCCGCAACCGGCCGCCCCCTGGTGTCCACCACTCGGCCGGCCACGGTGCCGCTATCTGGCAGCGGGGCCAGGAGAAGCTCCGGGTTCAGGGCGGATTCGTAGTCATGGGGCGACGTTCTCACCTCGAGGTGGAGGTGCGGCCCCAAGGCGATTCCCGTTGCGCCCACCCGGCCGACCTCGTCGCCCGCGTGCACCCGTTGCCCCGTGGCGACCGTGACTTGCCGTAGATGTCCGTACAAGCTGAAAAGCCGCCGGTCCCCGAGTCCCTCGTCGTGGCGCAGAACCACCAGCAGACCGTAAAAGTCGGCCTCCGGCCCCCACCTTGTCTGGGCGTCGCTGCCGGCGTACTCGATGAGGCCATCGGCCACCGCCAGCACCGGTGTGCCCGCCGGGTTGCCGATGTCGACGCCGTGGTGCAACAGGTACGCGCCATTGGCCGTGGTCCCGTAGGGGTAGTAGCGGCTGGGCCGGACCGAGGCCGGGGGGTCGAAGGGCCGGCGCAAGGTGGGCATTTCAAGGGGGCCGCCGAGGGCAGGGGGCATAGTGGCTGCCGCCGCGGTGTTCTTCGAGGAGACGGCCTTCCTCGCCCCGCGGGTGGCCCGTCGAAGCGGCAGCTGAGGCGAGGCGACGCCTCGGACCGTGCTATGGTTGTCCGCCGCCGATGCGGAAGGCATCGTCCCTGGCCCGCGGGTGGTCCCCAGGGGCGCGAGGAGAGGCTCCGGGGCGGCCGAGGATGACGGGAGGGGCCTTGGGGACGCCACCCAGTCGCGGCCGCCGGCGGTCCGGGCCGACGAGGTCCTCGGTGTGCTGGTGGCGGCTGACCTGATGTCCGGGGCCGCAAGCGAGTGGGGTGGCCGGCCGCGCGCGCTCTGCCCGGGGGCCC
>CAZXNP010000191.1:0-4572 GCA_964642035.1 uncultured Anaerolineales bacterium
GATGGCTGGGCGCTGCGTCGGGCCCGGGTGGCGTTCGCCCCCCACCCCCTCGACGAGGTTTTCCTCACGGCCCTCAGGCACGGAAGGCCCCCCGCCGGTGGCCTGGGCATTGGCATGGATCGCCTGGTGATGCTGCTCACTGGCGAGGCCAACATCCGCGAGGTGGTGCTCTTCCCCCAGCTGCGCCCCCAGGAGAAGCAGACTCCGGGGGCCTGAGGGGCGGCCGTGGATCGGCACCCACGACTACCGACGCCCAGGCCGAGCAAACCCGGTGCGGACCTCAAGGCCCGAGGGACTTCCAGCCTCAGGACACTAGCTAGGAACCCAGTCCGGTGCTGACCTCCCCGGCGGGCAAAGCCGGGACATGGGGCGCGGAACCATCGTCGGCGGTGGCCGCGGGTTTCATGAGAGCATGCTCCCATACTTCGTTGACCCGATCGACGAGCACGAACTCCACCTCGTCCCTCACCTCTGGCGGCACCTCGTCGAGGTCCGGCTCATTGCGCCGCGGAAGGACCACGATCCGGAGGCCCGCCCGATGAGCGGCCAACATTTTCTCCTTGATGCCCCCCACTGGCAGCACCTTTCCCCTCAAGGTGATCTCGCCAGTCATCCCAACGTCCGGCCGGACCGGTTGGCCCGACAACAGGCTGGCCAAAGCCGTGGCGATGGTCACCCCCGCCGACGGGCCGTCCTTGGGGGTCGCCCCTGCCGGAACATGGACGTGGAGATCGTGGTCGCCGAACATCCCTGGATCGATGCCAAGGGCCCTGGCGTTGGCCCGGACGTAGGACAGGGCGGCCTGGGCACTCTCCTTCATCACGTCGCCCAGCTTGCCCGTCACGATGAACTTTCCGCTGCCCTGGGACACGCTAGCTTCCACGAACAAGACGTCGCCGCCGTACGGGGTGTACGCCAAGCCCGTTGCTACCCCCGGCACGTCGGTCCGCTCCGCGGCGTCAAAGGTGAATCTCGGCGCCCCGAGGAAGGACCGCACTTCCTCCACCCCGACTGTGCCAGTTTCGGTGGCGCCTTCCGCAACCCCCACCGCCACCTTACGAGCGATCTTGCCGATCTCGCGTTCGAGGCCCCTGACCCCCGCCTCCCGGGTGTAGCGGCGGATTATCTTCCGCAGGGCGTCCTCGTCGAGAACCAGCTCGTCGGGCCGGAGTCCGTGGCGCTCCGCCTGCCGAGGAATCAGGAAGCCCCGGGCAATGTGCACTTTGTCAGTCTCCGTGTAGCCCGACAGGGGGATTATCTCCATGCGATCCCTGAGGGGGGGCGATATCGTCTCGAGGACATTGGCGGTTGCCACGAAGAGAACATCGGACAGGTCGAAGGGCACATCCAGGTACAGATCCCGAAACTCGAAGTTCTGCTCGGGGTCAAGCACCTCGAGAAGGGCGCTTTCCGGGTCGCCCCTGAAGCTCGCCCCCACCTTGTCGATTTCGTCCAGCATGAACACCGGGTTGCGGGTACCGGCTCTCTTCAGGGCCTGGATGATTCGTCCGGGCATTGCGCCGATGTAAGTTCGCCGGTGACCCCGGATCTCGGCCTCGTCGTGGAGCCCGCCAAGGCTCATGTGGGAGAACTCCCGGCCCAGGGCCCGGGCTATGGACCGGCCCAGGCTGGTCTTTCCAGTCCCCGGAGCGCCCACGAAACACAGTATTCCACCTCGGGCGTCCTCGGCGGCATGGTCACCACCCTCGGCCAGGCGACGCTCGCGACGGAGCTTGCGCACCGCCAGAAACTCGATGATCCGGGCCTTGATGTCGTCGAGGTCGTAGTGGTCTTCGTCCAGGACGGCCCTCGCATGCTCGATATCGAGGTTGTCCGCCGTGACCTTGCCCCACGGCAGGCTCACTAACCAGTCGAGGTATGTCCTGATCACCCCGTATTCCGCGGAAGCCTCCGGCAAGCTGCGGAGCCGCCCGAGTTCCCGCAGCGCCTCCGCCTCTGCCTCAGGGGGCATGGCCGCTTCTTTGATGCGGGTCTCGAGCTGTTCGACCTCCGCTTCGCCCCCCTCACCTTCACCAAGCTCCCGCTGTATGGCTTTCAGCTGTTGACGGAGGAAATACTCCCGCTGGAGCTTCTCCATCTCGCCACGGGCCTCCTGCTGTATCTTGCGGCCGATCTCGAGAACCTCCAGCTCCCTTGTGAGCAGCACGAGCAGCCGTCGGAGCCGATCCGACACCGAGTCCATCTCGAGGAACTGCTGGGCATCATCTGTGTCCAGCCGGGTATTGGCGGCCACGAAATACGCCAGGGCCTGCGGATCGTCCATGTTGCCCACGGCACCAATGAGCTCTTCGGGCAAGTGGGGCACCAGGTTGACGAGGCGCGTGAAAAGCTCCACAACCTTGCGCGTCAACGCCTCGACCTCGAGGCCCTCCTCAAGGGTGCTCGGGAGCACATCCACTCGGGCACGAAGGTATGGTTCCTCGGCGACCCACTCGGTGATGCGGATGCGCTCCAGGCCCTGCACGAACAAGCCGATGTTGCCGTCAGAGCCCTTGACCATGCGGTGCACATACGCAGCCGTACCGACTCGATGAATAAGATCGGGGCCTGGCTCAGGCACTTCCGGGTCCTTCATGGCCACCAAGGCCAGGAGGCGATCGCCGACGGCGACGCTTTCCACGAGGCGCCGAGACCGCGGTTGGCCCACCGACAGAGGCAAGAAACTGAGGGGAAACACAACCATGTTCCGCAGAGGGAGAACCGGCATCTCGTCTGGTATCCGCGTGCGGTCTATGTCGGTGCCCGGCGGGGCCTGGGTCGTGGGTGCCCCTGTGGCCATCTCGGCCGCGTTGTCCTGGACCATGTCAATCCTCCCACCCAGTGGCCGGGGCCGGACGAGAGGCCGTCTGGTCTCCGGGGGCTCGACCTGGCAGCCGGACTGTCAAGAACCCATCGCCGTAACTGGCCTCAATTGCCCCTTCGGCCACCCGCCACGGGATGTCCACCTCCACGCGAAACTGGCCAGTGGCAATCTCTCGCATCGTGCACTCCCGCCGCGGGGCAGCCGCCGGATCCCGACGCACACCGGCGACCACCAGCCGAGGTGGTGCGAAGGTCACGTCGAAGGCGCCGGCCGCCATGCCGGCAACTTCGATCCGCACGAAGCCGCCGTCGTCGGTGGCGAAGACGTCCGTCGGGGGCCGCCAGCAGAATCCCTCGGCGTACTCCCGCAGTCCATGCACCTTGAGCCGCCACGTCCAGGCGGCTTCGAATCGACGATGGTGAATCCGGAGCCGCGGGGGCCACGGAGCTTCGGGTTTGCTCACGAGCTGCTCCACTGGACCAGAGAGACTTGGCGTATCGAGGCCCCCGCGGCGCGGGGCGAATGCCGGAGGACTGCCGATCCAGGACACTAGATCGAAGCCGCCTGCAGGGGAATCGCCGCGAGGCCAAAATGATACCACACCGGGCAGGAGCCCGGCCGAGAACCCCTTTGAGCGCCGAGGGCCGCGCAGCCCGGTTCGAATGCCGAAGGGGCAGTGCGACACGGCTCCAATGCCCGTTGACCCTCCCCAGCGCCCCGGCTAGAATCGGCCCCTTCCGGGGGGACGGCAGCATCAGGGCGCCACGGGCGGCGCGGGCTCCGAGGAGTCCGGCCGAGACCGGCGCACCAAGCCACCCCGGCGCAGCGCGGCCGGCGCGGAGCAACTTCAGAGCCGCCAGAGGTGTTGTATGTCCTTGAGGACAAACGAGGCCCGGGTGGTCGATCGGGCCAAGGCCGACCCGGCAGCCTTTGAGGCCCTCTATGAGCGCTACCTCGACCGGATCTACAACTACATCTATCACCGCGTCGGCAGCACCGACGATGCCGAGGACCTGACCTCGCGCACGTTCCACCTGGCCCTGGGGAGCTTGCCGGAGTACGTGGATCGAGGCGCGCCCTTCTCGGCGTGGCTCTACCGCATCGCCCATAACCTCGTGGCCAACTGGCATCGAGATCGCTCCCGGCGGCCCGCCATTTCCTTGGAGGCGGTACAGATCGGTGCAGAGTCTGGTCAAGTGGGCGACGGAGTGGCGGCCCGGGCCCTCGCGGCCCAAGAGGTGCGAGCCGCCATCCGCGGCCTGGACGCCGATCGCCAGGCCTTGCTGGTCCTCAAATTCAGCGAGGGCCTAACAAATGCTGAGATCGGGGCGGTGCTCGGTAAGTCCGAGGGGGCGGTGAAGAGCCTGTACCACCGCACTCTCTTGGCCCTGCGGGACGAGTTGACGCACGTGGACGGACTTTCAGCGGAGCCCACTGATGCAAGACGTAATTGAGACTCTCCTCAACACCCATGCCGACCTCTTGGCCGGCGGCAACGCCGACGGGGCCGCCGAGCTCGCCCGGATGTTGGGCCGCCACGATGTGGTCGCCCTCCTAGGCGTGGCCCGGGCCGCCCAGGACGCATTGCCCCGGGTCCGGCCCGCGGCCGCATTCCGGGACTCCCTGCGGCGGGGCCCGGCCCCCTCCCCCCGGCCCGGGGCGGCCCGGGTGGGGGCGCGCGGCCCCCCCGGCGCGCGGCGCCCGCGCGCGCCCAGGGGGCCCAGGGGCGCCGCGGGCGCCCCCCCCGC
>CAZXNP010000192.1:0-4562 GCA_964642035.1 uncultured Anaerolineales bacterium
TCTTGGCGTCTAATCGACAACCTGCGGGAGGGTTAGCGTTGAGTTTTCCCAAGTACTGAGTATAAGTAAATCGGACTTGGTACCCAATTGGGAAAGGCAACTATCATAACTGCTCTACGAGACTGATTGTGACACCACTCCCACTGTCGGCAAAGGAGGTAGGTGGACAACTGACAAGAGCACAAGAAGTGACTGGTGACGCTGATTTGCTGGACAGCCCTTCTGGCGAGGGCTAACTCGTAAGTAAGTCAACTAGGAGAGGAGAAGTCAGATGTTTGACAAACTGTTCAAGTCATCGTTAATCTTTGCGGTTGTCATGGTGGCACTCGCAGTGGTCGCGTGTGCTGGCCCCGCTACGCCCCCGGCTCAGGCGCCGGCAGCCACCACACCACCTGAACCAACCGAGGCACCAGCTACCGGTGGGGGTCCCGGCTCCAAGACCTTGGTTGTGGCCTGGCTGGCTACTGATCCACCCTCACTTGATCCTCATGTGTGCAATGACTCTGGTTGCCTCACAATGGTGCGCCCCATGTATGAGTCACTAGTAGGTTATCAATACGGCACCACTGAAATTGAAGGTGTGCTGGCCGAGAAGTGGGAAGTGTCTGACGATGGTCTGAGTTGGACCTTCAAGCTGCGAAATGGGGTGAATTTCTCCGATGGTTCTCCCGTGACGGCTGAGGACGTGGCCTACTCCTTCGATCGACTCAATGGCATCGGCAAAGGGCCGGCCTTTGTATTGGGTGGTGCTTACGCGGGAGCCGAAGCCGTCGATGACAAGACGGTTGTTATTAAGCTCGAAAAACCGATTGGGTCCTTTCTGTTCATGCTCCCTCGGGCTTTTATCGTCAACAGCGATGTCGTGAAAGAACATGCCACCGATGATGATCCCTGGGCCGAGAAGTGGTTGTACGACCATGACGCCGGCTCCGGTGCCTTTATTCTGGAAAACTGGAAGCATGGGGTCGAAACATCCGTCGTCAAGAACCCGAATTACTGGGATCCGGAGTGGCCCAAGGTGGACCGTTTCATCGAACGGCAGATACCCGAGACGGCGACGCACCGCTTGTTGCTGGAGAAGGGCGACGTTGATTTCGTAATGTTCCCCAGCGTTGACGATTTGCCTGCCTATGAGGCCAATCCCGACATCGTTATTGACGAAAACGATAGTTTGACTGAGCTGTATATCATGTTGTGTATGATTTGCTCACCTCTGGACGATGTGCAGGTGCGCAAAGCTGTCGCATTGGCCTTTGACTATCAAGCTATGATCGACGGGGTGTGGCTGGGGCATGCTGTGCAGGCTCAGGGTCCTTTCTCGCGCCGCATGAACTTCCACGACGATACGCTTCCCGTGTATCAGCAGGACCTTGAGCAGGCCAAGCAACTGCTGGTCGAGGCCGGCTATCCAGGTGGCGGTCTTGATGTAGATTTGCTGGTAGTACAGGGTGAGCAATACGAAATGGGGTCTGCCCAGATTTTGCAAGAGGGGCTGGCTCAAATAGGCGTGAATCTCAATATCGTTGAGGTGACGTGGGCGACGATGGTCGGCCGCATGCAAAGTCGCGACAACCCGGCTCATATGTACGGGTATTATAGCTTCCCGGCCTACCCTGATCCCGACTCGAGTCTCTGGTCTATGTTCCACACCTCGCAACAGGTGAATGGCTACAACGCCTCGTTCTACGGCGGCGACGAAACGGACGCGCTGCTGGAGCAGGGCCGTTTTAGCACTGATCAGACAGAGCGCGAAGTTGCTTACAAGGCGTTGCAAAAGCGCCTCGTCGATGATCATCCGGCAATCTGGTTGGGCAATCCCACCTCGATTGTCGTCTATCGGGATTGGGTCAAGAACTATAAATATGAGCCAACCTGGAACCAGCAACTGCGTGCCGATAGGATCGTCCTTGAGGGAAAGCCCTAGTACACGACGGCGGAAATCCCTCGGTGGTTTACGCTCGCCAGGGATTGCCAGATACTGGCCTTGCACGACGAAAATCTACCACAATCAGTGGCCTGAGACGGGGATCTGGCAATCCCCTTTGAGCAAATAACCACCGAAGGATTTCCGCCGAGCTGTACTAGTACTCGATCAAGGTGATTTTGATATGCTCAACAGGGCTATCAAGGGCTAGATTGCCTATCAGAATCATCTTGATGAGGTACTAGTGGCATCACCCAACCAAGCTGCCTACTGTGCTGCAAAAGGCGCCGTGGTGATGTTGACCAAGCAGATGGCCATCGACTACGCCGCCGAGGGAATCCGCGTGAACAGCGTGTGTCCGAGTGACATCGAAACGCGAATGCACCAACGTTTCTTCGCCACGCGCCCAGACCCTGAGGCAGCACACCGAAGCCTGCTGGCCAGGCATCCCATCAACCGCGTTCAACGCATTCGGAAGCCATCATGATCATTGACTTTGCCGTTCGTCCGCCGTACAAAGGCTTTCTGAACTTGGTTCCTTCGTTTCGTCCGGGGCCACCACCGAAAGACTCCCGCCACGTCTCGCCCTGGACCTATGAGTGTGAGCCGGCCCCATCCAAAGTGCACGGTTCTATGGAGCTTTTCATCGCTGAGATGGATGAGGCCGGCATCACCCAGGCGGTGGTGAACCACGAAGGCGGACGGTCAAATCCCAAACTCGGTCCTGCGTTCGCCGTGTCGAACGACGAGGTCGCCGAGCTAGGAGAGATCTATCCGGGGCGATTCCACCTACTTGGCGGCATCGATCTCGATGATGTGCCGGCCGCTGTCGCTGAGGTCGAACGCGTCGTGGAGATAGGTTTCAAGGGGATCACCGTAAATGCCGGCTGGCACGATCCACCATTGTATGTAGACAATGAGCGGTTTTACCCCATCTACGAGAAGTGCCAGGAACTGGGTGCCATTCTGTCGCTGACCTTCAGCATCTTCATGGGGCCGGACCTCAGCTACGTCCAGCCCATCCGCTTGCAGCATATCGCGGCCGGTTTCCCGGATCTGCTCATCGTGGTGCCACACGGTGGTTGGCCTTATGTGATGGAGTTCCTCGGGATTGCCTTCATGTATCCCAATGTCTGGCTGGCTCCGGACTTTTATGTTTTCAGGCCAGGTGTACCGGGCGCCACTCATTATATCGAGGCGGCCAACTTCTATCTGGCCGATCGGTTTCTGTTTTCCAGTGTCTACCCGAGTCGTCCGCTCAAGCAGTCGGTGGAAGAGTTCAAGCGACTGCCTTTACGGCCCGATGTGATGGAGAAGGCGCTGCACAAGAATGCTCAATGGATTCTAGGAGATGGGAAGGGATAGCATCTATCCTGCGATGGGCGGAGGTCTCCAACCAAGTCGTCTCACCTCAGTCAGAGACTGTCGGTGATCGAAGTCTCATAGAATGGCAGGGAAATGGATTTAGGACTGACGGATAAGGTGGCTCTGGTTACTGGCGCATCCAGGGGCATCGGCCGGGCGATTGCGCTGTGTCTGGCGGCCGAAGGAGCGCGGGTGGGTGTCAATTTCGTTCGCCACAGTGCGGCGGCGGATGAGGTCGTTGCGGCAATCAGGCAGAAGGGCGGGCAAGCAATCGCTGTGCAGGCCGACGCGGCGCAGCACGGTCAGGTAGAGGCGATGGTACGCGAGGTCAATGCGGTACTCGGACCGATCGATATTCTGATCAACAACGCTGCTCTGTCAGAGGTATCGCCGCTGGATCAACTGACCGTGGCGGAGTGGGACCGGACAATGGACGTGAACCTAAAAGGCCCGTTCATGTGCGCTCAGTCTGTCATGCCTGCCCTGAAAGAGCGAGGTTGGGGGCGCATCGTCAACGTTGCGTCTATCGCCGGCCAAATTGGAAGCGCAGACCAGTCACACTATGCCGCGGCCAAGGCCGGAGTCATCAACTTGACGCGTTCTCTAGCGAAACACTTGGCGCCGTATAATGTCACGGTGAACTGCGTTGCGCCCGGCTCGGTCGACACGGATATGTTTTCGGAATGGCTCGAGATGTCGGGGAACAGCATGGCCGAAGCTGTCACGTGGGCACCATTCGGTCGCATTGCGAGGCCGGAAGAGATCGCAAGCGTCGTCGCATTCCTGGCATCAGAGCCGGCGGGATTCATCACGGGCGAGACGATCAATGTCAATGGTGGTCTTTTTATGGACTGAGAACGAGGGGAGCTTATGAGACTCCGTGACAAAGTTGCCATCATCACCGGCGCCGGCTCAGGCATTGGCCGAGAGAGCGCACTCGTGTTCGCTCGTGAGGGAGCGAAAGTGGTAGTTGCTGACATTGTGGAAGATGCCGGCCGTGAGACAGTCGCTCTGATTGAGAGGACGCCCACTTCATCCAGGTCGACGTATCTAGCTGGGACGATACGGAGCGCATGGTCCGCGAAACGGTAGAACAGTTTGGGCGCCTCGACATCCTGTTCGGCAACGCAGGTGTTTACCTCTCCGAGGCAGCGACGGTTGTTGAGACACAGAGATTTTGGCTCTTTAGGATTTTCTGTGACGAACGCTTGTTCGTCACTAGATATAGGCCGCTGCCAGTACTTACCAACAATGTACAGGGTGTAGAGTAACC